>JABUTT010000030.1 GCA_021443515.1 Bacteroidales bacterium | reverse complement strand
TACACCATCAAGGCAAACTCTGCAGCAACGAAGCAGTATGGCGTTGAAGTCAAGGATATGACTTTGACTTTTGACGATACCTTTGTGGATCATATTGACGATGAAGGAAATAAGGTAATCAAACTCTTCTCCGACTTCAACATCAACGATACTTCTGTGGGAGAGGGCTACCTTGTGGTTAAGATGCCTGCAGGCTATATCTTTGACTGCCAGGGTCACGTGTTCACATCGGTGCACTCATACTACATCAACACAAAGATATACTTCGACAGTTCTTGCTGCATCAACATTCCTGAAGGATGCCGCTGGACTGAAGACGTAAATCCTTAAAATAATTCGGCAATCTGATTGGGAGAGAAATTGCGCTTTCTGACCGTTTTGGTCTTGTCTAAGAGATAGATGGCGGGAAGATTATTCGCCCAATAAAGCTGATTTTCAAAAACTCCTGTAGTGTCTATGGCAAATGTCCAGGACACTACAAGTTTTTTTATCTCATCTGAAACATAATTGAGGGCGAAATCACCGGGAGATTGCTCTATGCCGTCAGCAAAGACTGCAAGCACGCTCACCTTTTTCTTCTTAATCAGGCGTTTGAGGTCCGGGTTCTCGACAAGGGACTTCATAATCTCCATACAGTGGTCACATTCAGGGTCGTAGAGAATGAGCAGGAGTTTCTTTGCCTTAACGCTGTAGAGGTCGCTTTCCTTGCCCTTGGTGGTGCGGAAGGTGAAATTGTTTGCCTTGGTTTCAGGGGCATTCAGGTCAAGAAGCCTCTTGTAGGCTGCGAACACTTCTTTTTTGCCTCGGCTCAGGGACTGCGCCACGGAGAGATATTTTGTGAAAAGGTAGAAATACTCCTCGTTGTAAAGAGGGGACTGGGTCTCAAAAAGATATTTCTCGGCTGTCTCGGCAATGGCGTAGAGATTGGTTGAAGTGCTGTTCTTGCGTGAGGCACGCTCTACGAGAGTTGCAACCCCTTTGCTTACGGAGGCTGTGTCGGCTATGGGAAAGAGCGACACAAAATCTGCGAATGCCTGCTCCAGAAACATTTTCTCCGCAAAGAAACTTATCATCTTGAATTCCAGATTGTCCCAATAGTGTTCCACAAGATAATTCGCCCTGTCTTTCGGCGTCTTGAGTTCAGATGGAATCTCCGGCATTGGGAAAGTCCTGCCCTGAGCCTGCGCTGTTGCTGATGCGAAGGTTAGGAGAAGGAAGAATGAAATGATAAATTTCTTCATAAAATATGGCTTTTCAATTTTGGTGCGAAAGTTACGAAAATATTGTGAAACTTTCATTGTGAAACTTTTTCGAAAAAAATCCGTATAATAATATGTTATTATAGGGGCGAATTATTGCCCACCCTAAGAAAACCTGCAAACAGATTTCAAGAAAACTTTTTAAAATTCATATATGAAACTTTCACAATTCAATTACGAGTTCTCTTCCGAACTTATTGCACAAGAACCTGAAACCCCGATATATTCGCGTGACGAGTGCAGGTTGCTTGTACTTCACAAAAACACGGGGGAAATCGAACACAAGCGTTTTAAGGATATTCTCGATTATTTCGGCAAGGATGATGTGTTCGTGATGAACGACACAAAGGTGATACCTGCTCGTCTCTACGGCCAGAAGGAAAAGACAGGCGCTGACATTGAGGTTTTCCTCCTTAGGGAACTCAATCGTGAGCAGCGTCTATGGGATGTGATTGTAGAGCCTGCGAGGAAAATCCGCATAGGAAACAAACTTTATTTCGGCCCTGACGGAAGCCTCGTGGCTGAGGTTATCGACAATACCACTTCCCGCGGTCGCACCCTTCGCTTCCTTTTCGACGGTTCATACGAGGAGTTTCGCAAAACCCTCTTTTCATTCGGTTCCACTCCGGTTCCAAAATGGGTGAAGGAAGAGGTTACAGAGCAGGATGCAGTGGATTATCAGACCATTTATGCCGCTAAGGAGGGCGCAGTTTCCGTGCCTGCCGCAGGTCTGCATTTCACAAAGAATCTTATGCTCAAGATGCGTCTTAAAGATATAAGACTCGCTTTCATAACGGTCCACATGAGCATTTGCCATTTCAAGGGTGTGGATGTCGAGGATCTTTCAAAACACAAGATGGACTCGGAGCACGTCATTATCAATGAGGAGGCGGCGGGCATCATCAACACGGCCAAGAGAAACGGCAAGAGGGTTGTTGCTGTCGGCGCAACCACAATGCGTGGTCTTGAAACATACGTGACCACATACGACGAGGTGATTCCTTTCGACGGATGGACCGACAAGTTCATCTTCCCTCCATACAAGTATGCTGTTCCAAACGCCATCATCACCAACTTCCACCTCCCTTATTCCACTATGCTTATGAGCGTTTGCGCATACGGAGGCTATGAAAAGGTTATGGCTGCCTATAAGGAGGCTGTTGAGCAGGGCTATAAATTCGGCCCTTACGGAGATGCAATGTTGATTTTATAATTCTCTAGGGTTATGTTGTCACTGATAGTTGCTGTTGCAGAAAACTGGGCGATAGGTCGCAAGAATGCCCTTCTATGGCACCTTCCAACTGATCTGAAGTATTTCAAGAAGGTCACTACCGGACATACTGTGATTATGGGACTGAACACCTATCGTTCAATTGGCTCCAAACCTCTTCCAAACCGCAGGAACATTATCGTGGACAATTCCCGTCCGAGCGGAGTTTATGACACTCTTGAGTATTTTGACAATCTTGAGGAGGCTCTGAAGGCAGGTCAGGAAGGCGGTCAGGAGGCCATAGTTATGGGCGGGGGTATGCTCTATCGCACCTCACTGCCATATATGGACAAACTCTACATCACCCACGTTCATCGCAGCGTAGAGGATGCCGACACCTTCTTCCCAGAGATTGACCTGAATGTCTGGCGTCAGGATTGGGCTTCAGAGAGGATGAAGGACGAGGAATCAGGAATAGAATTCACATTTACAACCTATATCAGAAAATGAAAAAGTCACTAATGGCCCTTGCCCTTATCGCTGCGGCAGTAAGTTGTTCAAAACCTGTGTTCACAAAGCAGGAGAAAGCTCTCATAAATGTAGAAGGCAATGTTATGAAGGTTTTTACCATAGCAGTTCCAGAGGATTCTCTCGTGCTTAGGCAGCCTTGCAAAAATTTTAGTGATGCGGAGCTCAAGAGCGAAACCTATAAAACTCTTGCCACGAAGATGATAGCCACGGTTACGGACCCTCAGTGGGACGGCGTGGGCATTGCAGGGCCACAGGTGGGACTCAGCAGAAGGGTAGTGGCTGTGCTTCGCTACGACAAGCCCGACACTCCTTTTGAGGTTTATCCAAACATAGTTCTCGAACCTGCGACGGAAGAAAAATGCGTCGGCAGGGAAGGCTGTCTTTCGGTGCCGGATTTCAGAGGTGTGGTAAATCGCTACACGTCCGTGAAAATAACATATACCGATCCTGAGAGCCTTGAAAGGGTTTCGGAGGTAATTGAAGGCTTCACTGCCGTGATTTTCCAGCACGAGTGTGACCACCTCGACGGCATACTCTATATCGACAAACTCGAATTGCTCTAAACCGTAATCCAATGGCTGACGAAAAGATAATTTTTTCGATGAACGGGGTTGGAAAAGTTCTGCCCCACAATAACAAAGTTATATTGAAGGACATTTATTTGTCCTTTTTCTATGGCGCGAAGATAGGTATCATAGGTCTGAACGGCTCAGGAAAATCCACTTTGCTGAAAATCATAGCCGGAGTGGAGAAATCCTATAAGGGCGAGGTCGTGTGGGCTCCGGGCTACTCCGTGGGCTATCTTGAGCAGGAGCCTCAGATGGACTCAGACAAGACTGTGCTTGAAGTGGTGCAGGAGGGTTGTCAGGAAGTTGTTGACCTGCTGAAGGCTTACGAGGAGGTGAACCTGAAGTTTGCAGAGCCTATGACCGACGACGAGATGAACGACCTCATTATGCTTCAGGGAGAACTCACCGAGAAGATTGAGGCTGCAGGGGGCTGGGAACTCGACACAAGGCTTGAAAAGGCTATGGATGCCCTCCAATGTCCCGACCCAGATGCGAAAATCGGTACTCTCAGCGGTGGCGAGAGAAGGCGTGTGGCGCTTTGCCGTCTGCTACTGAGGGAACCCGATGTGCTTCTTCTCGACGAGCCTACAAACCACCTCGACACAGAGTCCGTGCAGTGGCTTGAGGCACATTTGAGACAGTACAAGGGCACTGTAATCGCAGTTACCCACGACCGTTACTTCCTCGACAATGTTGCAGGATGGATACTCGAACTCGATAGGGGAGAGGGTATTCCTTTCAAGGGCAATTATTCAAGCTGGCTTGAACAGAAGAGCCGTCGTCTTGCGATGGAGGAAAAACAGGAGAGCAAGCGCAGGAAGACTCTCGAAAGGGAGTTGGAATGGGTCAGAATGGCTCCTAAGGCGCGTCAGGCAAAGAGCAAGGCACGTCTTGGCGCATACGAGAAACTCTCCAACGAGGACTCCAAGGCAAAGGAGGAGAAACTCGAGATTTTCATTCCTAATGGGCCTCGTCTCGGCACGAATGTCATCAAATTCACCGATGTCAGCAAGGCATACGGCGACCGCCTCCTTTACGAACATCTCAGTTTTGAACTGCCACAGGCGGGTATTGTGGGAGTAATCGGCCCTAACGGCGCGGGCAAGACAACCCTCTTCCGTATGATTATGGGTATTGAACAGCCTACTTCCGGCTCAATCAGTGTAGGCGAGACCGTGAAACTTGCATACGTGGATCAGCAACACAAGAGCATTGACCCTGAAAAGACTGTGTATGAAACTATATCCGAGAACAGCGACTTCATACGTCTCGGCAATCGTGAAATCAACGCCAGAGGCTATGTGTCCCGCTTCAATTTCCAGGGAGCGGATCAGGAGAAACTCTGCGGCATTCTCTCCGGCGGTGAGAGAAACCGTCTCCACCTTGCCCTCACTCTCAAGGACGAGGGAAATGTGCTTCTTCTCGACGAACCTACGAATGATGTGGATGTGAACACGATTCGTGCGCTTGAGGAAGGTCTCGACAACTTTGCCGGCTGCGCTGTGGTAGTATCCCACGACAGATGGTTCCTCGACCGTATCGCAACTCACATTCTCGCTTTCGAAGGCGACGGAAAGGCCTATTTCTACGAAGGCAGTTACAGTGAGTATGAGGAGAACAGGAAGATGAGGCTCGGAAACGAAATAAAGCGTTTCAAATACAAAAAATTATAACTAAATTTGCGACCGCAAAAATTGAAATAGTATAATAAACCTAATAAAAACATTATGTCTGACAAAAAAACTTGTAACTGTAAGTTTTCAGTTAAGTATTGTGTACTTCTGCCAATTGTGCTTTTAGTCACAATATTCCTCCTCGCTGTGCCGACTACGTTTTTCGGCATTGAGGGACTCACCGTTCTTCAGCAGCGTACAATCGCACTTTTCGTGTTCGCCGCGCTTATGTGGATATTCGAGATTATCCCAAGTTGGACTACTTCTGTCCTTATCATTGTAATCTCTCTACTTATTCTTTCAAACAAGGGACTCGGCTTCCTTATGCATGATGCAAGCGGAGCGCTTCTCCCGGGTACAATGAACTACACCAAGTTGATGTCAGCCTTTGCCGACCCTGTGGTGATGCTCTTCCTCGGCGGTTTCGCGCTTGCAATCATGGCTCAGAAATACGGCCTTGATGTAACTCTCGCGCGTTTCCTCCTCAGACCTTTCGGAACCAATCCAAGGATGGTGCTTCTCGGTTTCCTTTCAGTGATTGCCATCTTCTCAATGTTTATGAGCAACACTGCCACCGCAGCAATGATGCTTGCCTTCCTTGCACCTGTACTTGCAACTTTCCCTGACGGCGATAAAGGCAAGATAGCGCTTGCTCTTTCCATTCCTATTGCAGCAAACATCGGCGGTATTGGCACAACCATCGGCACTCCTCCTAACGGAACTGCAGTCAGCAACCTCGAAACATATTTCGGTATCAGTATATCTTTCGGCGAGTGGGCAATCCACATGGTTCCATTCGTGGTAATTATGATACTCGTAGCATGGTTGGTTCTTATGTGGATGTTCCCATTCTCATCTAAGAAACTTGAAATCAATATCCCTAAGAACACTAAGCCTACCACTTGGAGAACCTATCTCGTGTGGGCAACTTTCGCCATTACCATTATTCTCTGGGCTACTGAGAGCCTTACAAAGATCAGTTCCAACATCGTTGCCCTCATTCCTCTCGGAGTATTTGTGGCTACGGGAACATTTGACAAGGAAGATATCAAGCAAATCGACTGGAGCGTACTCTGGCTCGTTGCCGGAGGTTTTGCCCTCGGTTATGCGATGCTCGATGTTTCAAAGGGTGGCACAGGTCTCGGCGCAGCTCTCGTGAACGCAATTCCTTTCGGAAGCATGTCGATCATTCTCGTGTTCGCAGTTGCCGGTCTCGTATGCTACGCTCTTTCAAACTTCATCAGCAATTCAGCAACTGCAGCCTTGCTCATTCCTATCCTCTGCGCAGTTTCTTCAGGATTGCTCTCTAATCCTGCATTCGAGCAGTGGGGCGGCACAAAGGCTATGGTATGCTTCGTGGCAACCTGCGCATCTCTTGCTATGCTTATGCCTATCTCTACACCTCCTAACGCAATCGCATACTCAACCGGTCTCATCAAGACTAAGGATATGCTTAAGGTTGGTGCCGTCGTCGGCGTGTTCGGACTTATCTTCGGATTCTTCTGGCTTACCAAGATTTTCCCTTTTGCGTAAGTTTATAGACGAAATAATTCTAAAGGACGTGTTTTGAATAAAAATGCGTCCTTTTTTTTGTATTGAGGGGCGAAAATGCTAACTTTGGAAAGATTGCAAAAATCTCACGCGCTGAAAACCAATAATAACTAATGATATGAAAAGATTTATCTGGGCGTTACTGCCTATCACCATTCTTGCAATTGCTTGTGCCAAGCCTGCTCCGGAGGTGAAGAACCAACTCACTCCTGTAAGCGAAACAACGATTTCAGTCGCAGTCGAAGGCCAAAGCATAGCTTTTGAATTCATTTCCACACTTGCTTGGGAGGCTTCAACAAAGGCAGACTGGGTAAGCGTAGTTCCTGTTAAGGGCCCCGGCTCTCCAAATTC
>JABUTT010000074.1 GCA_021443515.1 Bacteroidales bacterium | reverse complement strand
TACTCATCTATAAGACCTTCCTCATCAGGACCAGAGTCAGGAATGTCGGAATCAGAGATAGTCACTTTGCCAAGATATTGTCTGAGAGTATTTCCGTTTTCATCATTATAATCTACAGCATAGTAGTTATATGTGCCGAAATACTTGTCGGAAGTCTCAGGGAGGTTCTTTAAGTCATCTGCAGTGAAATTCTTGTAGATAGGCTTTGGTTCACCTGTCGTAGAATAAGGGTCTGAAATGAATACATTCTCCTCGAAGCCGTTTGATGCCCAAACGAATGAGTAGTACTTGGTACCAGGCAAAAGTCCGGTAGCAACTCCTACATATCCGTCGCCGTTAATAGCCTCAATAGCAGTAGCGCTGAGAGATTTCGTTGCAAGAAGCTTAGAAATGCAAGCATCCACGCCCTTTGAGATAACTGTAGGCTCGTCAATAAGAGTACACTTGGCATCAACAATGTCATCACCAAAGATGTAAAGTTCAAGAGCTGTGTCGGTAGAAACCTCTCTATACTTTTCTGCAGAGCCGAGACCTGTAGAAATCACAACAGGAACAGGATCAGTAGGTGAAACGTATGTGAATGTTGTGCTTGTACTCTCCTGAGCATTGTTATCCTTGTCGTATGATACAGCAACGAGAGTATATACACCTGTAGCGTCAAGAGTTACACCTACAGCAGCCTCACCTTCTTCAGGAACAACGCTCTGAGCTGAAGGAACCTTGCCCTCAACGATTGCAGTCACGGCATTGCTGATCTGAGTTGCTGAGAGAACACCTTCATAATTAGCGTAAACAACCTTTGCAACGTCAGCACCAGTAGTGAATGCTACCGGAGTAACACCATCCTGAGTAAGTCCTGCCTCAGCCTCGATAGAGTAGTCAACCCTGATAAAGCCGTCAGCCACACCAAAGAGGTCAATATCCTCTGGGAAAGCGAATCCGCTTCCGGTTGTACCCTTCCAAGAGTATCCACAAACGAAGAAGTTGAAACCTCCGTTTCCGTCATATTCACTCATGAAATCCTTGAAATTCTCCTTATACTCGGTATAAAACTCAATCGGTCCTGAGATAGATATCTTACCTGTAAGACCAACGTACCATCCATAATAGTCTGCCATATAAATCATACCATAGGTTGCATGATTCCAAACAGGACAAGGCTCGTAGTAGAGTTTTTTGGTCTTGGTATCCCAAAGGAATTCGAATTCGTCTCCCGTTGTGCCGAAGAAGCCTTTACCGGTGTTGTACCAAGCCTGCTTAGCAATGTCGAAACGCTCAGGATCGGTAACTGTGACGCAAGTTCTGAGGCCATTGGTTTCATAGTACTTGATTATACCTGTGAAATATTCTCCCCAGAATGGGCTGTACCAAGAAACCTTGGTTGCGTTTGCAGGGTCAACTTCCTTAGTTTCCTTACCATTCTTGCAACCGAAATAGTAGTAAGAAACCCTAAGCACACTATAGTCGATAGATGCAGGATTGCTTGCATATTTCGATGCAAATTTAGGGTCAGTCACGCCAATGCTGACTTTGTAGTTCACACCCAGTTCTGCCTTATCAAAGAAGAGCTTGACAGTAGTTTCATCCTGACCATCGGCAAAAAGAATAGGTGCAAGTTCAAATACCTCATCACCCTGAACCTCTACAGGCACGATGATGTCGCCTGTCGAGTTCTTACGCTTTACCGTAATGTTGACTACCGGGTCCTGAGTAGGATCGAGGATAGTTGGCAAGGTCTGGGCAGGGAAATAAACTCCATAGCAGCCTGTTATATCCTCCTCACCAGGAGTATATTGAGCCTCTTTCTTGCAGGAAACTGCAAAAATGGAAGCAATGGCGAGGAACGATAAAAGTTTAAATATCTTTTTCATTGTTTCAATCATTTAATAAAATTAGTCTGTAACACCATCGCGAAGATCAGGATTCTGACCAGCCTTAGGAAGAGAACCCTCAGTGTTGTTAACGATTGAGTAGTTTGCATTAGTCTCATATTGAGAGAACCTGAGAAGATGCCAACCATCATCTGCTGTCATATTGAAAGCGTGGAGGGTAGCGAAGTTTGTAGTAGCCGCATCGTGGAAACGAACGAGAGGTTTGCCAAGACGCTTGATATCGTATGCACCGAAGCCTTCGCCCCAGAGTTCGATACGACGCTGCTTCCAAATCTCATCTTGAAGAGAGAGACCTGACTGGTCGCAAGTGTAACCCGGCTGACGATATGTGCTTACGAAATCCTCGAGAATCTTTTTAGCATCGCCTTCATTGCCGCTCTTTGCCAAACCTTCAGCCTGAATGAGAATCATTTCTTCAACTCGCATAAGAGGGAAATCCTCGTCATTCTTTGTTGTACCTACAGTGTAGCAACCGAATTTGACATTAGTGTAAGGGAGGTAAGGAGTCTTTGAGTCACCGCCATCATCTGCATTGGCAACGTCATCGAAACCAGGCCATTTGAGACCTTTGAGAAGTGGAGACTCAAGGTTCTCGTCAACCCACCAACCTTTACGTACGTCGGTATCAGGTATCTTTGCATAGAGAAGAATGTTTATACAGCTGTAAACCTGGCAGGCAGGAGCATAACCCCAAGCCGAGAAAGAACGAAGCCAAGATGATGGAGTTGCATACCTGTATTTGAGGGCAATATCTTCAGTGTTGTCGAAGCCCCAAATCCAGTTGTGCTCGCTGATATCCATGAATGATGGCACTGAAACCTCTGCGATAGAAGCAGGAGTAAAGCCTTCAGCAGCAGCGGCAGCATCTTCAGCAGCTTCTTTGAAATTGCCGTATGCAAGATTTGCACGAGCGCGGAGACCGTAAGCCACATTTACGTTGATATCCTGAGCGTTACCGCTGATGAGTCTTTCCTCAGTGAGGTTCTCGACAGCAAAGTTGAGGTCTGGGAATATCACCTTCTCGAACACTTCCTGCACGGTAGCGCGAGGATTGTGGGTAACATCCGGAGTAGTCTTGTCAACGATAGGAACTGCAAGACCTTCCTTGTTTGTAACGAACTGGAAGTCCTGAACAAGGATGTAGTAAGCGTATGCACGGAGAGCTCTTGCCTGTGCAATCATATTGATTGAACGAGGGTCTGTAACCTCATCAGGGAAAGAAGCGAGGAAGTCGTTCACACCACCGATGATGTTGTAAGGAATGATGTACCTCTGATAAGGGTTGGCGTAGGTTGGAGTACGTGAAGTCAATTCTCCACAAACACTGAACCAGTTGTAACCTGAATCAGGAATACAGATATCTGCACCTTCAACGTCAGTTGAGAAGAGGTTCATGAGAAGTCCCCAGTCGTCCGCACGAGATGAAATCTTGATTGGAGTACCGATGTGGGTGAAAAGACCCATGAATGAAGCCTCTGCACGAGAAGGTTCAGCGGCAGTTGTGCTCTGAAGCTGAGATGTAAGGATAGTACCACTCTCAGGAGCAATATTTTTGATGTCACAAGATGCAAGTACTGCACCTACGAGGACAAATGTAAACAGTCTATAGAATTTCATATTTCGCTGAATTTGAAATTAGAATGTTATTGAAATACCACCGGTAATGTTACGCATTGCAGCATAAGCACCTGTGTTAAGACCTGAGTTTGATGTGTAAGAACCAAGACCCATTGTTGAAGAGTAACGAGGGTCAAGACCCTTACGAGCAGTGAAGAGCGCAAGGTTTTCACCTGTTGCATAAATACGCAGAGCGCTTATGCCAATCTTCTTGGTATATTTAGAAGGTAAGGTGTAACCGATTGTGACGTTGTTGATGCTGAGGTAGTTTGAACTAACAAGGTAGCAATCAACAGCAGACTGACCAACTGATGTGTCGCCATCGAGACGAGGGATGTTGGTGTTAGGGTTCTCAGGAGTCCAAGCCTTGAGAGCATCCTTGTGCCAAGCCTGTCCCTGTGAACCTGAGTTGGTGTGCATGAGTGCCTGATATGAACCATCATAGTACTTGCCGCCCAACTGGTATGAGAATTGTGCCGAAATGTCAACACCGAAGAACTTGAGGCTTGTGCCGAAACCGCCATATACCTTAGGAATAACTGAACCACAGTCGTAGCGTGAAGCCTTAGAGAAGGTCTCGGTTATATCGGTTTCAGTGACTACATTGCCCTTGTCATCCTTGATTGGCTTGCCTTGCTCATCAACCTTCTCGCGCTCATAGTAGTACTGAGCAGCACCTGTTTGAGGATTTACACCTGCAAACTTGTAAAGGTATGCCTGATAAATAGAACCACCTACTTTTCTTACATAGAATGAACCGATGATACCCTCTTCAGGAATGCTTGGGTCAAGAGCGATAATCTTGTTGGCGTAGTGGCTCAAGTTGAGGTTCCACTTCCAATCAAAGTTCTTGCGACGAATGAACTGACCATCGAGAGTGATTTCAACACCATTGTTGAGAACTGAACCTACGTTCACAGGAACATAACCTGTTGGGTTACCTGAAGAAAGAGGCACATCCTTGTTGTAGAGGAGGTCTACAGTCTTTCTTGAGAAGTACTCGATGGAACCGTTGAGATAGCCCTTGAAGAATTCGAATTCAGCACCTATGTTGAATGATTTTGAAGTCTCCCAGGTAAGATCAGGATTACCCTTGTAAGTGAGGGATACCGAATACTGGCCTGTGCCTTCGTTGTAAGATGATGAATACTGGTCTGAATAAGGATAGAATGAACCGAGGTTATCGTTACCCTGCACACCATAACTGATCTTGAGTTTGAGGAGGTCAACGAAGTTTGCACGGAACCAGTTTTCCTTGTTGATTACCCAGCTTGCACCAACTGACCAGAAGTTACCCCACTGGTGACCGACAGCGAAGCGTGAAGAAGCGTCGCGACGGTAAGATGCCTGAGCATAATATCTTTCTGCATAATCATACTGACCACGTACGAGGAAACCTCTTGTGAGATACTTGTTAGTGTATGATGAAAGAGACTTTGCAGCTGTACCCTTTGCATTTGAAAGCTCACCTACAAATGGGTTGAAGAGGTGGTCATTTGAACCTGAGTGGTAATTTGAAGTATAGTTGTACTGCTCGTAACCTGCGAGGATGTCAAAACTATGCTTTGTGCCACCGAAATCAGTCTTGTAAGAAGCAAGATACTGCTGGTTGATGGCGAGCACACCTGAGTTGCCGACACCTGCATAACCGTCTGTAGAAGCGGCTGAACCGAAGATTGATGAAAGTGCAACCTCACGGGTATTGTCGCTTGTGACAGCCACATTTGCATTGATGTTAAGACCTTTGACAGGAGTGAGGACGATACCTACCTTACCATTGACAACGTCTGACTTGCTGTTATCGCTGTCGTAAGCGTTATCCCTTACGGCGTTACCTACGAAGGCAGCACGCTTGAAGTTGGTGTTGTTTGAATCGTAGAGAGGATTGCCCTGACTGTTCTTCATAATCTCCTTGTCTGCTCCACGAACATAAAGAGGATAGATAGGAGCGATGTTGTTGACAATGTAGAAGATGTTGCCTGAAGAACCATAGCTGCTTGAGTATGAAGCGTGCTGTGAGTTAGCGTGAGCGTAAGCAAGGTTGGTCACAAACTTGAACCACTCCTTAGCCTGATACTCGACATTCACACGGCCTGTGAAACGCTCATAAGTTGAATTTGCAACCATACCGCCGTCGTTGAGGTAACCGAATGAAGCGAAGTAGTTGAACTTGCCTGAGTTACCGCTTACAGAAAGGTTGTACTCCTGACGGAATGAGTTGTGATATGCTTCCTTATACCAGTCATCAGGTATGTAGTAGTATTCACCGTCTGAGTAACCGAGGGTTGCGTTAGGGTTGAGCTTGAAGTTTGTACCGATGAGTTTCTCGCCATCAGGAATTGTATATACGAGATAACCGAGACCACCATTGTTCTCATTGAAGAGGTTCTTGTCAGCGAATGCATAAGACTCTGCTGAAGTGTGGCCTGAATACAGATATGAGTTGTACATCATTCTGTAGTGGGTTTCATAGTACTGGCCCGGGTCTGTAATGACATCGTAGTTAGGAACGAGGCGGCTGTTTGAACCGAGGCGAACATCGAATTTCACCTGAGCGTCTCCCGTAGCACCCTTCTTGGTAGTGATGATGATGACGCCGTTTGCACCACGGTGACCATAAATTGCAGAAGCGGCAGCATCCTTGAGGACTGTCATTGACTCTACATCACTTGGGTTGATGTCTGAAATTGAACCGTCGTAAGGAGAACCATCGAGGACGATGAGAGGTGCATTTGATGCACTGATGGAACCGATACCACGGATACGGATAGTTGCAGCGTTTCCGGCAGGGTCACCACTTGTTGAAATGACCTGAACACCAGGAGTTGTACCTGCAAGGGCACTTGTAACGTTTGTTGCAATCTTCTTGACGATGTCGTCTGACTTTACAACTGCTGCAGAACCTGTGAAGGAACTCTTGGAAGCAGTACCATAAGCTACCACGATAGTCTCTTCAAGATATTCAGAATCTTGTTCGAGAACAACATTGATTACAGCTGATGACACTGCAACCTCTTTTGTGGTATAGCCAATAGCAGAAAAGACAAGAACATCATTTCTTTTTGCATCAATGGTGTAGTCGCCCTCAACCGATGAGGATACACCATTCATAGTGCCTTTGACTATCACTGAGGCGAGAGGAATACCCTCACCTGTTGTTGCGTCCTGCACTTTTCCCGTCACGGTAATTTTCTGAGCCGAAAGAGAAACGGTCAAAAACATAAACAGAACGCTGATGAATAGTTTTGCTTGTTTCATAAGCATTGACTTTAGTTAAACAATTATTAATAAACGATATTATCTACACTAACTTCTAACGCGATATTTGCTGAATCGATTCGGTTAGAACTGCAATAATACAAACGCGTTAGACGGCAAAGATAAGAAAAAAATTATTAACCGGCAAAACTTCTTTAAAATTTTAACATTGAGTTAAATATGTTTATTTTATGATTTTAAGGACATTTTACGCACAACTTTTGAGCGAGTTGTTTCCATTTACTTAATAATTGAAACTTATTAACGATGATTACTTTCATTTCATAACATTGAAAAAATTCAAAAACTCCGGTCGCCAGAAAATTTTGGGTGTAATGAAACTATCCGCAAAGCTTCGAATGGCCTAAGACTGCAAGGCAACTTCTACGACAACGAGCGAACTTCGCAACCGACTCAGCGAGGAGAGCCGCCCCTTCG
>JABUTT010000211.1 GCA_021443515.1 Bacteroidales bacterium | reverse complement strand
GCAAATACAAATGTTAAAAGAGTAAAGACCTCTGATCTTGAACTTAAAGACAGACTGGTTGCCATCCAGAGAGTAACCAAGGTTACCAAGGGTGGTCGTCACTTCAGTTTTGCTGCCATCGTGGTAGTAGGTGACGAAAACGGCGTTGTAGGCTATGGTCTTGGTAAGGCTAACGAAGTGACAACTGCCATTTCAAAAGGTATCGAAGATGCAAAGAAGAACCTCATCAAGGTTCCTGTGCTCAATCACACAATTCCTCACGAGGTTGAGGCTAAGTTCGGTGGCGCAAGGGTTTTCATGAAACCTGCTGCCCCTGGTACTGGAGTTAAGGCCGGTGGTGCGATGCGTGCCGTATTTGAGTCAGTTGGTGTTACAAACGTCCTCGCAAAGAGCAAGGGTTCATCAAACCCTCACAACCTTGTAAAGGCAACAATCGCTGCACTTGCACAGATGAGAGACGCTTACACAATTGCAGGCCTTCGTGGTATCCCTATGAGTAAAGTATTTAATGGATAGGAGATTTGAATTATGGCAAAATTGAAAGTCACTCAGGTCGTTTCCAAGAACGGCGCAACAAAGAGACAGATTGCTAATCTTCAGTCTCTCGGTATCCACAGACTTCATCAAACTGTTGAGGTAGAGGACAATCCGGTTTCTCGCGGTATGATCGAAAAGGTCAGCCACCTCGTAGTAGTTGAGGAATCTAAATAAGGAGGAATCGAATTATGAAATTGGAAAATTTAACCCCAGCAGCAGGTCTGGTAGGAGGTAAGGTTAGAAGACTCGGTCGCGGTCAGGGTTCAGGCCTTGGCGGAACCTCTACTCGTGGTCACAAGGGTGCTCAGGCACGTTCAGGTTACCATCGCAAGAAAGGTTTCGAGGGCGGTCAGATGCCTATCCAGCGTCGTCTTCCTAAATTCGGCTTTACCAGCCCTAATCGTGTGGAATACAGGGGCGTAAACGTAAGTTCGCTTGACGTTATCGCTCAGAAAGCAAACACTAACGTAATCACTATCGAGACTTTCATCGAGACAGGCTTCGCAAAGGCAGGCCAGCTCGTTAAGGTTCTTGCAAATGGTGAAATCACATCAAAACTCGAAGTTTCAGCCAATGCTTTCTCTGCAGCAGCAATCGCAAAGATTGAGGCAGCAGGTGGCAAAACAACTGTAGTTAAGTAATGAGACTGATTCAAACAATCAAAAACATCTTCAAGATTGAAGAACTCAGGAAGAGACTTGTTTACACATTTCTTCTCATCCTCGTTTACCGCTTAGGCAGTTTCGTGGTACTTCCTGGTATCGACTCAGCAATGCTTGCGAACATGCAGAACTTCTCACAGGAAGGTCTTGTAGGTCTCCTCAACATGTTCTCCGGTGGTGCGTTCGGTAACGCTTCAATCTTTGCACTGGGTGTGATGCCGTACATCTCGGCTTCCATCGTAATCCAGTTGCTCGGCATTTTCGTACCTTCTTTCCGCAAAATGCAGATGGAAGGCGAAAGTGGAAGAAGGAAGATGAACCAGTACACACGTCTCCTCACCATTGGTATCCTCTGCATCCAGGGTCCTGCCTATATGGCTGCCCTCCACCAGCAGATACCTGAGGCTGCGTTTGTAGCAGTTAACCAGCTCGGCTGGAGCAATTTCTGGTTCAATCTTGTTTCAACAGTCATTCTTATCGGCGGCACAATGTTCGTAATGTGGCTCGGTGAGAGAATCACAGACCGTGGTATCGGTAATGGTATTTCAATCATCATTATGATAGGTATCATCGCTCGTCTGCCTCTCGCTTTCACAGCAGAACTTGGCGAAAAGCTCAATGCAACAACCGGAGGTATCCTTATGTTCATTGTTGAACTCGTAATCCTCTTCTTCGTCATTGTGGCTGCAGTCGCACTCGTTCAAGGAACCCGCAAGGTGCCTGTACAGTACGCCAAGAGAGTTATTGGTAACAAACAGTACGGCGGTGCTCGTCAGTACATCCCTCTGAAAATCAATGCGGCAGGCGTTATGCCTATCATCTTTGCTCAGGCAATGATGCTTCTTCCGCTCGTATTCTCTCAGTTCGATGCAACTCGCGGACTCGCTGCAACGCTTAGCAATTATACCGGTTTCTGGTATAATTTCATCTTCGCTCTCCTTATTATCGCCTTCACATATTTCTACACGGCAGTCACTGTCAACCCGACTATGATGGCTGAGGAAATGAAGAAGAACGGCGGCTTCATCCCTGGTGTAAAACCGGGTAAAAAGACAGTAGAGTACCTCGACACAATCATGTCAAGAGTTACTCTTCCTGGTTCAATCTTCCTTGCAATCATTGCAATCCTTCCTGCGTTTGCCATGCTTTTAGGAGTTAACAACCAGTTCGCTTCGTTCTATGGTGGTACTTCGCTGTTGATCCTCGTAGGTGTGAGCCTCGATACTCTTCAGCAGATTGAGAGCCATCTCTTGATGCGTCACTACGACGGTCTGATGAAGACAGGTCGTCTCAGCGGTCGCTCAGGACTTTAATAATAGAAGTTAAGTATAGATGATTCGCCCAAAAACCTTGGAAGAGATAGAGCTTCTGCGTGAGAATGCCGTGATGGTATCCCGCACGCTGGCTGAGGTCGGGAAAGCAGTCGCTCCTGGTGTGACAACAATGGAGTTGAATAGAGTGGCTGAGACCTATATCCGTGACAACGGAGCTATCCCAAGCTTTCTTGGTTATGAGGGATTCCCAACTGCCCTCTGCATATCGGTAAATGAAACCGTAGTGCATGGATTCCCGTCAGACTATCGCCTAAAAGAAGGAGATATCGTGTCGGTGGATTGCGGAACTTTCTATAAGGGATATAACGGAGACTCTGCCTACACTTTTGCGGTAGGTGAAGTTGACAAAAAGACTCAGGAGTTGCTTGATGTGACAAAAGAGTCCCTTTACAGAGGAATCGCGGCGGCAGTGGCAGGGAACCGCATCGGTGACATAGGACACGCGGTGCAATCGTATGCTGAATCATTCGGTTTTGGAGTAGTGCGTGAGTTAGAAGGCCACGGAATCGGACGCGAGATGCACGAGAATCCGGGAGTTCCAAACTTTGGACGAAGAGGTCACGGCTCAAGACTATACGACGGATTGGTTCTTTGCATAGAGCCTATGATAACTGCGGGGCGCAAGGACGTATATTTATCCAAAAATGGATGGGAAGTACGCACCTGCGACCACAGTAAAGCGGCTCACTTCGAGCTTACGGTTGTTGTTCGTCACGGTAAAGCGGAGCAATTATCTACATTCGACTATATTGAAAAATTGTAAGTGATATGTCAAAACAGTCAGCAATCGAACAGGAAGGAGTAATTGTTGAGACTCTGCCCAACGCAATGTTCAAAGTAGAACTCAACAACGGACACGTGATACTCTGTACTATCTCAGGCAAAATGAGAATGAACTATATCCGTATTCTTCCCGGCGACAAAGTCAGAGTTGAAATGTCACCATACGATTTGACAAAAGGAAGAATTTCTTTCAGGTACAAATAAAATTTACAAAGAAATGAAAGTTAAAACCTCCATCAAAAAGCGCAGCGAAGATTGTAAAATCGTAAAACGCAAAGGCCGTCTTTACGTAATCTGCAAGAAGAACCCTAAGTTCAAAATGCGCCAAGGTTAATTTTTAAGAAAGTTTAACAATTTAGTTTTCAATAAATTATGGCAAGAATAGCCGGTGTTGATTTACCAAATAACAAACGCGGAGAGATAGGTTTGACCTACATCTTCGGTATCGGTCGTAACTCAGCCCTCAAGATTCTCAACAAGTGCGAAATCGATCCAGGCATCAAATGCGGTGAGTGGAACGATGCACAGATTGCTGCCCTTCGTGCAGAAATCGGTGAGAACTACAAAATCGAGGGAGAGCTTCGTTCAGCCATCCAGATGAACATCAAGCGTCTGATGGATATTGGCTGCTATCGTGGAATCCGTCATCGTAACGGTCTTCCTGTTCGCGGTCAGAGCACTAAGAATAATGCCCGCACAAGAAAGGGTAAGAAGAAAACTGTTGCAAACAAGAAGAAAGCAACTAAATAATGATGAATTATGGCAAAGAAAACTACAACATCAAAGAAAAGAGTTGTTAAAGTTGATGCATTTGGCGAGGCTCATATTTCATCAACTTTCAACAATGTTATCGTCTCTATCACCAACTCTATCGGTCAGGTTATCTCTTGGTCGTCTGCAGGTAAGAGCGGTTTCCGTGGCTCAAAGAAGAATACTCCTTATGCAGCCCAGGTTTCTGCTGAAGATGCAGCCAAGACAGCATACGATCTCGGCCTCAGGAAGGTGAAGGCATATGTAAAAGGACCTGGTTCAGGCCGTGAGTCTGCTATCCGCGCAATCCACGGAGCAGGTATCGAAGTAACTGAGATTATCGACGTTACTCCAATGCCACACAACGGCTGTAGACCAAAAGGCCATCGTAAAGTCTAACATTCTAAAATACGTATTGCTATGGCAAGATATACAGGTCCAAGTACCAAAATCGCACGTAAATTCGGCGAGCCTATCTTCGGCGCAGACAAATATTTCGAAAGAAGGAATGTTCCGCCAGGACAGCATGGTTTGGCTCGCAAACGTAAGAAATCGTCTGAGTACGGTGTTCAGCTCAAAGAGAAGCAGAAAGTTAAATATACTTATGGTGTTCTCGAGCGTCAGTTCCGCAACCTCTATGAGAAGGCTTCTCGTATGAAAGGTCAGAAAGGTGAAAACCTCCTCATCCTCCTTGAGAGCCGTCTTGACAATATTGTTTACAGAATGGGTGTCGCTCCTACAAGGGCAGCAGCTCGTCAGCTCGTAAACCACTGCCACATTACCCTCAACGGAAAAGTTTGCAACATTGCATCCGTTATCGTTCGTCCAGGCGATGTGATTGCAGTTCGTGAGCGCAGCAAGAGCCTTGAAGTTATCCAGAACGCAGCAGCATCTGCAAGCAGGTATTCTTGGATTGAATTCGATCCAAAGACCCTCACTGCAAAGTACCTCAATGTTCCGGTACGCGAGGAAATTCCTGAAACAATCAATGAACAGCTTATCGTCGAGCTTTACTCTAAAAATTAATATCTGAAAGAAATTATGGCAATCTTAGCATTTCAAAAACCTGATAAGGTGGTAGTTGTAAACGACACCGAGACCGTAGGACGTTTTGAATTCAGACCTCTCGAGCCTGGATATGCACAGACCATCGGTAACTCGCTTCGTCGTATTCTTCTCTCATCTTTGGAGGGCTATGCAATCACTTCAATCAAAATCGAGGGAGTGGACCATCAGTTCGCAACTATCCCCGGTGTTATTGAAGGACTGCAGGACATCATTCTCAACCTTAAGCAGATTCGTCTTAAGAAGATGAGTGATGCACTCGCGGACGGTGAAACTATCTCGTTTACCATCAAAGGTTCCAACGAGTTCACTGCTCAAGACATCTCTAAGAATTTGTCTTCTTTCACGGTATTGAATCCTGAACTTCACATCTGTACTCTTGAGCCATCTGTAGCGCTTGAAATCACCATTACCGTTGGTAAGGGACGTGGATTCGTGCCTGCAGAAGAGAATCGCAACCCGAATGCTCCTATCGGAACAATCGCAGTTGACGCTATCTACACCCCAATCGTAAGGGTGAACTGGTCTCAGGAAGACTGGCGTGTTGAGCAGAAAACCGACTACGAGAAACTCATCCTTGACATTGAGACTGACGGTTCAATTTCTCCTAAAACCGCGCTTTCAGAGGCTGCAGGTATCTTGATTTACCACTTCAAACTCTTCACTGACGAAGAGAAACTTACCTTCGAGGAAAACAACAAGGCAGAAGTGGACAATCTTGATGAGGAGTCACTCAGAGTCCGTCACCTTCTTCTTTCAAAACTTTCAGAGATGCACCTCTCAGTAAGGGCATACAACTGCCTCAAATCTGCTGATATCGAGACTTTCGCTGACCTTGTAACCTACTCACGCGCAGAACTTATGCGTTTCAGGAATTTCGGTCGCAAGAGCCTCCAGGAAATCGATGAACTTCTTGAGAAGATGAAACTCTCATTCTCAATGGATGTTACCAAGTATAATATTGAACCAAAGAAAAAGGCTGAATAACAATGAGACACAATAGAAAAATCAATCATCTCGGTCGTAAGTCCGGTCATCGTAAGGCTTTGATGGCAAATCTCGCATGCGCTCTTATCGAGCACAAGAGAATTGAGACCACTCTTGCAAAGGCTAAGGCCCTCAAGAGCTATGTTGAGCCTCTCGTAACCAAATCAAAGGACGATTCAACCCATTCACGCCGTACTGTCTTCTCATATCTTAAGAACAAGGAAGCTGTCAAGGAACTCTTCGGAGTTATCGCTCCAAAGATTGCTGACCGTCCAGGTGGATATACCCGTGTTCTTCACACAGGTTTCTCACAGGGCGATGCTTCTGAGCTTGCACTCATCGAGTTTGTGGACTTCAACGAGGCAGCTCTTGCTTCCGGCAAGAAAGAGGTTAAGAAGTCACGTCGTGGCCGTGGAACCAAGAAGGCTGCAGAAGCTGCTCCGGTAGCAGAAGCACCTGCTGAGCCTCTTACAGAAGAAAAGGCTGAATAACCCAACCCGGGATTCCGGAATAATCAAGGGATGACTCAAACGAGTCATCCCTTGTTGCATTTTTAGTTGCAGAAGTTTGCAGGTATTGCGAAAATTCGTAATTTTGCACGCTAATTTTTTAAAATAACATTCAAAATGGGAAAATTTGTAGTTAAAACACGCAAGAACGGAGATTTCCAGTTCGACCTTAAGGCTACTAACGGACAGGTAATTCTCTCCAGCCAAGGTTATAAATCAAAGGACAGCTGCCTTAACGGCATTGAGTCTGTAAAGCGCAACTCTCAGGTAGATGCACGCTTCGAGCGTCTCACAGCAAAGGACGGTTCTCCTTATTTCAATCTTAAGGCTACTAACGGACAGGTAATTGGCAGCAGTGAGATGTACTCAAGCGTTGCTGCAATGGAAAATGGTATTGCATCTGTAGCCAAGAACGCACCGGATGCAAGTATAGAGGATACCACCATCTAAGGTACACCCCGCAACACAAATATATAGGCGATGCTGCTATCTAAGCGGTATCGCCTATATTTTTATGGCTGAAATCTCAAAATCCGGGGCTGTCAGAATTTGTTATGTTGAAAAAAATATGTACCTTGCAGGGCATAAGTTGTTATATTACAA
>JABUTT010000090.1 GCA_021443515.1 Bacteroidales bacterium | reverse complement strand
GACCATACCGCGCTTTCAAGCATGAATATTGGGAAGTGTCTGAATCCAAAGCTCAACAAGCTGAAGCTTGGGAATCCAGAAGCATTCTTCTATTGGGCGAAGGTTGACGAATTGCTATAGATTAGATTTTTTTTCACAGCAGATAAATTTTGTGATAACAGAATTTTATGTATATTTGCACGATTTTTAGATTAGTTTTGAGTTTAACAAATTTATATTGCCGTCCTCATTCTCTCGTTGAGATAATTAAAATCTCATGGGGGGGGTATTAAGTATCTAAAAATCAATAATATAGAGAGACGTGTCCGCACATCGGTATATTGCCGTTGTGTGGATTTATTTTGTTGTTACTTAAACCAAACCGTAAAATGAGTAACAACAATAATAGCATAGACTATGTCGCTTCGGTGGTAGAAGGATTGAGAACCATTAAAAACCAAAAGGGTTCAAATCTGGTATTAAATAAGCACATAAGATATCAAGATAAATACCTTACCCTTGATGTCGTCTTAGAGGGGGAAGATCATACTCCAAAAGAAATATATTTAATAACAACCTTTCAAATCGTTGAATACTACCATAATACCTTACTTAATATATTGAGGTTATACAAAAGAGCTATTAAAATTAAAGATATATATTTTGTATATACTCATGAGGATATCCTGTCTTTTTTGAGTGAAGGCAAACTAAATAATATAGGAAAAGAATTTCCCAAAACTCCTAAAGAAGTTATTAAATTCTCAGTTCGTTCGCTATCAGAATATATAAAGATTATTTCAAGTTGTCCTTTGATAGAATCATATAGATTCTTCTATCGTGGTCATTCAGAGGAGAATTATAGATGTATCCCGTCCATATATAGAGAGCCCGATCTCATAGAGAGGGAGAATATTATTTTTCATGAAGCCGTGAGAGAATGCCCTGATGATTTCCCTAACAATACGTCAACATTTGATAAATTAGTGAAAATGCAACACTATTCTTTACCAACTCGTTTGTTAGATATCACAGAGAATCCGTTGGTTGCTCTATATTTCGCCTGCAAAACTAATGAGTTGAGAAAGGGGAAGGTCTTATTATTTGTTGAACATCAGTCTCTTATCTCGTATTATGATAGTAATGATGTTTGCTTATTATCAAACTTGGTAAGGCAGGATCGATATTTTTCCCCTAAAAAGTCATTGCTCATTGATGTCAAACGAGAATTTGGAATATTCGATGGAAGAAGCGTGTCTAAAAATGACTTATCAAGAGTAATATGTGTTTTACCTAAAAAAGATGATGCACGTGTGAGAAATCAGTCAGGAGCTTTCTATCTTTTTGGTATGAAAAAAACAATACTCGATTGCCCTGATGAGCCAATTCCAATGATTGAAATTTCGATAGATTCATCGTGTAAATGCGAGATATTAAAGGAATTATCTCAAATTGGAATCCAAGAATCATTCCTCTTTCCTGAACTCGAGAAATCTATGGAAATGATTAGGAATCGGTATTCCCGCTGATAATGTAAGATAATCATATTAATTAAATATATTATGAAGAAGTATTTTTATCTATTAGTCTTATTATTTAGTTTTTTATCACTAAATTCCTTCTGCCAGGAAGTACTTAAGACATCTGACCCAAGTATTTTTAATTCATCTTTCCAAAAGGTTAATAATCCTGAAAGGTCATTTAGTTATATTATGGATGAACTTGGACAAGCAATAATGCATCATTCACAAATTGAAGAAGGGGAATATAAATATTCTTTTACGACTTTTCCGATTGATTACTATGGTACTACAGTCCGTTATACGGATAGTTATTTTATCGTTAAAGGTAAACTAAGATTTGCAAGTATATATCGTTATTTTATTGGGTGGAAGGATCATCTCAGAGCAAATGTAAAATATAGAGAAGATGGTTTTTTTTCGTCAGGTGAATCGCATTTTAAGGCCTCACCAACCGAAGAATACGCAGCTTCTTACCAGAATTTCTATATAAAGAGTGAAGATGAGGTGAAATTTCATGCTGATGGCTTCGATAGTTATACAGGAAAATTATTAAATATGGATGGAAAATGGACAAGAGATGGGTTTGTAGGTAAAGCTGAATATAAAAGATTGATTAATGGGGAGACGTCACACCATCGAATAGTTTTATTCTCAAAAGGGAAAATTTTGGAGATGGATGCTGAACTTTATCCAATTTTTATGTCTTTTACCTCAATGAAAGAGGCACAAGTTGCAGGATACTCTATATGTCAAGCAAACAGTGATATGGATGTTTTAACTCCTATTAATACTTTGACGGACTTTCATGATGTGGCATCGGATTATTCAAAAAGAGCGAAAGAGGCAATAGCTGACCCTCAGTCAATGAATGCAATAATCGGAAATACAAATTCCTTTGGGTATTACTATTATATTAAGAATAACAAGGCGACTGGCTCAAATGCTACAATAGCACTGATAACCCCTGTAGGAATTCACTGGGAATACTCTTTTTTTTACCAGGCTTGTTATATATTCAAGAAAAATGATAGTATTGAATATATGACAGAAGATGTATATGAAAAATATAAAGACTCGGGAAAGTTTTCTTTTGAAAATAATTGGTATGGAATAAGAAGGGCTGATGGGGTCTTTTTATCTGTTCCAAAGTCTTTTTATGATAAAAAAAGAAAAGAGCAATTATTAAACATATTAAATTCTGAGTCTTTTGAGAAAATGTTAAGAGATGGAACATTTTTGTCCAAGGAAGAATGGATTGACACCGATTATTTGATTAAGGTTCCTAACTTGGGGGACTTATTCCTTTCGGAAGAAGAAAAAAAACTCACTATAGAAAAGGCTAAAGAAATTTCAAATAAACTTGGAATTGATGCGCAAATCAATCAGGGCAAATCATTTAAGGAGATTTACTCATTATATGAACAGGAATTAAATAATCTAAAGAATGAATTCACTAAATAATATAATATTAAATGGCTACAAATATGATTTTTATTAGAATTTTTGTTTCAACGGCTTGGGATATCTATTTTACATTTTTTCGTAATACGAGACGTTCTGTAAACTTCGCTGACATTTTAAAGAATGATTTAGGTTTTTTCTTTGAGTTACAGGGGTATGACTTTCCCGATATATCGGGGATGATAAAGGAACTTAAAATACAACCTTCGCTTGAGAATTACACGGATTGTGAGGAGAAAAACCAATTCATTGAAAAATATAGTGAAATTATTTATAAACAAATTTAATAATATTGATTATGACAAATTTATTTAAGAATGGTGATATCGTTTGTTTGAAAAGCGGTGGACCGAAGATGACGGTAATGGAAGAATCTAAAATAGATGGCGACATGGTTAGGTGTATTTGGTTTGACGAGGAAAACAACAAATTATCTGGATATTTTGAACCAAACACATTAGTTAAATTATAAATCAAAAATTTAAGAATTTAAGGATATAATTATGGATTTTTTTGAAAAAGTTATTGGGTCCTTATTGGGAATAGGATTATTCATTGCTGGAATTGCTTATAATCAAGGCTTCGTATATTGGTTACCAGGTATTATATTTTTTTCTTTAAATCTTATGATACCGCGATCCGCCTTTGTTTCACTTTTTGACTCATTTGTTGATTCAGAATTCTCAATTCTTGTTTTCGGGAAATGGTTTACTATTTTTTGTATATCTGCGATACCATTGCTAGTTGTTTAATGTTAGGAATTTGCATGTAATCCAAGCGATTCCGATGCAAACAATAAAGGCGACCTGAAAAGGCCGCCTTTATTATTAGATATCAGTATAGAAAGCCAAGAAGCCACAGCGGCAATTTTGCCCCTTCCGGATATTCTGTATCGTCAGCAAATATGTAGGAATCCGGAATTCCGGCAATCTGACTAAAATCTTTACTTGGCCCACCTATCTCAAATGTATAGTGGAAGTCAACCTTAAAATCGCCTTGGGTTTTACCATACTCTACATTGTGGCTTTCTGATAAATGACATACGGCGAACGTTTCTCGAGCAGTCCCTATTTCAATTTCTGCAGGACTTAATGCATATAGAAGATTAGGGTTCTCAAGATATATCTTGTCCGGTTTGGTTAATTTGCCAATGTTTTTCTTCTCGGAGTACAGCAAGTTCAAGACATCAGCATTGGCAAGGTCATTAAGATACTCAATTACCGTATCTCTTGAGCACTCAATTGAACCAGCCAGTTTCTTGGCATCAACTTCAAATGGGACGCTTCTTGATACTACTGATACAAGAGCCTTGATTTTTCGGATATTAGATATGTCAACTTTACATATTAAAGGCAATTCTGTCTCAATTATAAAATTGACAACCTGTTCAATCTTTGTATAATAATCCTCTTTGTCTTCGAGATAGAACGGATAATAGCCAATTCTCAAGTATTCCTTGAATAACTTATTTGGTTTGCACACAGCATTAACCTCACTGCATATAGAGTATGCATTGCTGATAATTTCATCCAACGAATGGGAATCAAGCGAGATGTTATGGTAGAAACGAAGATATTCCCTAAACGAGAGTCCCTGCATAGTGTATTTTACACACCGTCTTGAAAGATCTGCATCACCCTCGAGTAACTGCAACAACGAAGATCCGCTGATGATTATCCTCAGCTCGGGATAAAGGTCATATATCTCCTTAATTTCTCTGCTCCACTCTCGGTATTTGTGAACCTCATCAATAATAAGCCTTTCCCCTCCGTTGATTGTGAACAAACTTGCTAAATCAACTAAGGAATGGTTTGAAAAATAGACAGAATCAGCGGAGCAGTACAAAACAGAACGATCACCTAAGGAGTAGTTGAGTTTCACGAACTGTTTGATAAGCGTAGATTTTCCAACTCCTTTTGCTCCCTGAATACATATCAATCTTGAGCTCCAGTTGATCTTTTGCATCTCACTCCTAACTATGGAGGTTGGAGTGTTGGCGATATGCCTGTCTGATTTAATGAAAAGAGAATCCATGTTGCGCGTATTTGGCACAAATATAGAAAAAATGTTGCTTATGTGCAACACTTTATTAAATTACGTATCTCAATCTCTGCTGTAAACTACTTTTCTACCTTAAGTTGGATTGGAAGAATTCAAGGACGGTGCGGTGGGTGTCGAAGGAGTCGGCTGCCCAGTTGTGGCCTCCGCCTCTGACTTCGTAGAAGCGGACTTCCTTGCCGTATGGTGAGCCGTAGTAGCGGTGGAGGATTACCTGATTCTTTATGAGAGGTAGTTCGGTTACTTCTTCAAACATACATTTGTTGAGGGCGACGATGGCTCCGACTGCAACAGGGACTGAAAGGTATGCTCCCCAGCCATATTGGTTCGTAGGGTCGCCTTCCCAACGGGATGTCTTGTCGGTGGTTCCGTGAACTTCCATAAACGGCACTGGAGTTTTGTATTCGTATTTTTCAGCCATTTCCACGAGGGTGAGGCCTGCGATAGAGGCGATTGCTCCGAAGAGTTCTGGATAGCGGTATGCCATCAAATAGCACATTTCTCCTCCGTTTGACATTCCCGAGAAGAAGGTGTTCTTGAGGGAAAGTTTATATGTTTTCTGGAGGTGCTTTGTAAGATGATAGATGAATTTGCAGTCATCTACTGTCATCGAAGCCTTCTGTGAAGGATAGCCTACATTCCATCCATTCTTTCCCTTGTAGTCAGGACTGCCTTGAGGATAGCACAGCACAAATCCGAATTCTTCAGCGAGTGGAAGAAAAGCCTGTTGATAGCCTTCTGCATTGCCGCCGTAACCGTGAAGAATGAATACGAGAGGGGAGCCCTCCTTGTAGTTGTCGGGGAGATACAGGTGGTATATCCTTGTCATATTCTGGTCCTCAATGGTTTCAGTGCGAAAAGTTCCGGCACTGAGAGATGCTGCTGTAAGGGTTGCGGCAAGAATGAGTAAAATGATCTTTTTCATATACAAAATCACTATATCAACCTCCAAAATTACAAAATTATATGATAATTATGTATGTATTGCCAAAGAAAAATCCATAACTTTGCGTTCTATGAAAACAAAACGCTTCTTATTTCTGGTCGCATTTCTGACCTCAAGTCTTTTGACACTTTCAGCACAAAACGACAAACCCGCGCTCGATCATTCCGTATATGACTCCTGGAAAGGTTTTGCAGACCTGCAGATTCCATACGATGGGAACATTCTTTACTACACTGTAAGGGAGGAGCAGGGAGACAGCTTTCTCACTTACAGGGATCTTCGTACCGACAAGGAGATAAAGATTGAGAGGGGAACCCATATCACTGTGGACAAGGAGGGGAAATTCGCCCTTGTACGCATATCTCCTGCATATAAACTGACAAGACAGGAGAAAATTGACAAGACTCCGGCGGCAAAAAAACTGCAGGATTCCCTTGCTATAGTGAATTTTTCCACAGGCGTGGTGACGAAACTCCCAAATGCGAAAAGTCCGAAATATGGCGACAACCTCGGAAGGTACTTTGCCTATAAGATGATTAAGGACCCGGAGGAGATAAAGGAGGCAGAGGAGAAGGCTGCTAAAGAAGCGGAAGCAAAGGCCGCGCAGGAAGCGGAGGCTGCCTCAGGAACTGCTGCTAAAGCCGCTGAAGGCACCGCAACCGAAGCGACTGTCGCTGAAGCCCTTGCCTCAAAGGACACTACCGCTAAGGCCGAGGCGAAAAAGCCTGCAAAAAAGAAAAGCACAAAGTGGAAACGCCAACTGGTGATTTACGATTTGACAAAGATGGCTCAGTGCGACACTCTCGACAATGTCGAGGCCGCATATTTCGACAACAAATCCACAAGACTTGTGTGTACCTTCTCTTCGGATGCAAAAGACAAGAAAGATACCCTCAGGGCCATTTGTTTCTACTCTCTCAAGACGGGAAAGGTTGACACAGTCTTTACGCAAAACAAGAAGGCATATCTGAATGGGCCTGATCTTGATGAATCGGGCAGGTATCTTACTTTTCTCGCATCTTCGGACACAAGCAAGAAGAAGAGCGACAGGCCAAATCTTTATATATGGAGCAAGGAGGGGTGCAGAATACTTCTCGCTGCCGATGACAGCCGCATCCCTGAAGGAATGGGCATAAGGACAAAAAGTACCATTTCTTTCAGTTCGGATTCTACAAAATTCTATTTTGCCCTTCATCCAATCGAGCCTGAAAAGGACACTACTAACGCCCTGCCTGCATTTGAAAGGGCAAAAGTGGCTGTATGGTCGTGGAATGAGCCTATTCTTCACACCGCCCAGTCAACCCTTATGACCTTTGCCGAAAAGTCCCAAAAGTATCTTTCAAGAATAGCCCTCGACGGAAGCGGGGATATTGTAACATTTGAAGATGATACGCTTCGCAGTGTTTCAATCAAGAAAGACTACAAGACCGACTATGTTTTGGCAACAACCACCATCCCATACAGACTGCAGCAGCAGTGGGACAGGGAGACTGTTTACGATATTTACAGGGTAAACCTTACCGACGGATCAAGGGAGAAAATTCGCGAGGCTGTGAAATATGGAGGTCTTCTGCCTTCGCCTGACGGAAAGTGGTATTGCTGGTATGCGCTGGAGGAAAGCCAGTGGTATATTTATAATATTGAGACCGGCGCCAC
>JABUTT010000051.1 GCA_021443515.1 Bacteroidales bacterium | reverse complement strand
ACCGATTGAGCCAACCTTCGTATGTCCTACAGCCGCCTGGGTTACGAGAGGCGCCATTTCGGTAAGACCATAACCGATTGCGTATGGGAAGTGGGCCTTGTGGAGGAAGGTCTCAACAGTTTCGTCAAGCTTCGAACCACCGACTCCGAAGAATCTGATTCTTCCACCGAATGAGTGCATGAGGCGACGTCCCACGAGACGGTAAAGAATGTTTGGAGTATGTTTTTCCATCCAGGAAAGCACGCGGCTCTTGGCAATTGTAGGCACTATGCTTCCCCTATATACCTTTTCTATAATAAGAGGGACCGAGCATATCACAGAAGGATGAACCGTCTTCATAGCGCTCAAGAGGATTGACGCGGCAGGCGGTTTAGGCAGATAATATACCCTCGCTCCCACGAACATCGGAAGGAGAAGCGAGAATGCCATCTCGTAGGTATGTGCCATAGGAAGCACCGAGAGCCATACATCCGTCTTTCTTGCGTGGAAAGCGTGCATGGCGATGATGATGTTCTTGCTGAGATTGCGGTGACTGAGCATCACACCCTTTGCATTGCCGGATGTTCCCGAAGTGTAGAGAAGGGCGGCCAAATCATCTGGCAGAGGATCCTTAACCCAACCTTCGCAGGTATAGCAGGAGTCATCCTTCTTTATGAGTTCAAAAGTTTCAATGTCAAATATGAGTGTGAGGTGGTCTCTCATTGCAGGGCTGATTTTATGAAGGCACTGCTTTGATACAAATATCACCTTGGTTTCCGAGTGAAGAAGAATGTTTGTCACCTCCTGCTCCGATGAATCTGTGAGAATCGGCACAACCACGCGGCCGAAAGCAACCACCGAAAACATAGCGATAGTCCAGTTAGGCATATTCTGCGAAAGAATTGCAACCCTGTCGCCGGCACTTACGCTAAAGCGGGAAAGAAGATGAGAAAGGGACATTACCCTCTGACGAAATTCCTTGTAAGTGTAGCATTGAGAGCCATCCACATAGGATGATATGTAACGTTTTGGATAACTCAGGGTCGAATAGTCGAAGAGCCTGCCGAGTGTGGTAACATAGTTATCCCTGTTGGTTGTCAACCTTCTGAATTTTTCTCCCATATTACGATATGTTTGGTTTAATTTATGGTTTTAGTAATGCAAATATAACAAGAAGTTGCTTAAAATAGGCAAATTTTTGGTGCATTTTGTGATTTACTTGCCTGATTTTTCTTCAGTATAGAACAAAATCATATCCTCAAGAGCCCTCTGACACACAGGACAAAACTGCTTCGTGGTGTTGTCGAGCATACGACATCTCTTAGCTCCACGGTATATGCCCTTGAGAGTGTAACCGGCCCCTTCATACAGGCCCACACCCTTGACCTTGGCATCTATCATATCCTGCCACTTGGATGCAAAATCCACCTTTGTGGTAATGTTCCTCTCCCAAGGCTCAATCTCGTAAGGATAGGTGTCGGACGGAGCAGTTGTGTAGGCATATTCATCGGCAAGAGCTCCGAAACTGTGGCCAAACTCATGAACCACTACAGGACGGAAGAGAGGATGGTGGGCAGTGGTGAGAGTATAGGAATTATAAATGCCTCCGCCACCATAAGTGTCTGTGTTTGCGAGAACTATGATATGCTCGAAAGGAATGCCGGAAAGAACGTCATTCATCTGTCTCACTCTCGAAGTGGTAAGATAGCGATCAACATAGAAAGTGCTGTAGTTGGAACCCACGGCAGTACTCTTCCACTCACCTTTGAGAGGCTCGCTCACTCCGCTGTCTTTTGAAGGACAGGCTACTGCTATGAAATTGAATCGTTCCTTGAGACTATCAAAGGGATGATGGGAGAGAATGGCCTCAACAGCAATTTCCGCATCCTTGTAAAATACATCCATTTCAGCCTCCGTATAGCCCTCGGCGACGATTACCACATCGATTTTATCCTCATAAGAGCCGCTCTGAAGTATATATTTATATGGAGCCGGGCTCTCCGAATCATGTTTTCTCACGAGAATGTCGCTCGGGTCAAAAATGAAGGATTGCTCGGCGACCACCTTTCTGTATTTGTCGTAAAGAGTGGTTACGATTTCTGTCCTCGCCTTGGGATAAGGCAGGTTCACCACAAATTCGAATGCGCCATTACTGCGGGAAGAAGGTGCAGAGCCGTCATTGCGTGGCGAAATCAGTTCAATGTTCTGCTCGTTGCACCACTCGCTGAAAAGGCTCGAGAAAGAGGTGCGGTATAGAACCTTTCCCGTAGCGGCATCCTTCATAACGACTGAACCGTTTCCTTCCACAGGCAAAGAGTCGAGATTCACCCTTCGTCCCGCCCAATAGTCGTAGGCGTGAAGTTCGCTTATATACACAGCCTGAACAGCCTTTTCTGCGGCAAAGGAATAATCCACTCTCAATGTCTTGTTGTAAAATGCATCATCAAACGACTGGGCATAGCAAGGCTGAAAGGTTTGAGCCAAAATGGCAATTAAAAGCAGGGCCGAAATGGCGAATAACGTCTTTTTCATAAGATAAGGTTTTATGCAAAGATAAAAATCCTTGGGGAATAATTACAATTTTCTATGGGCCAATGAAGAAATAATTCTATCTTTGTTAATGACACTTATGAAACCCGAGAGCCTCAACAAGTCGATTCTGAAATTGGCGATTCCAAGCATACTGGCGAACATCACCGTTCCGCTCGTGGGCTTGGTGGATACCGCCGTTGCAGGCAGACTTGGAGACACGGCAGCCCTCGGAGCAATCGCCATAGGCAGTATGCTCTTCGACCTGCTCTACTGGAATTTCGGCTTCCTGAGAGTGGGAACCGGCGGTGTCACAGCTCAGGCATTCGGCAGAGAGGACAATAAAGACATAATGAAAAGCCTTGTGCAGGGCCTTGGAACAGCTCTCGCAGGAGCAATCCTTCTCATTTCTATCCAATGGGCTTTTGCCGCTGCCGCCTTTGCCATCCTCGACTGCTCCCCACAGGTCGAAGCCCTCGCAAGAGAGTATTTCTTCATAAGAATCTGGGCTGCACCGGCCACTCTCAGCCTATTCGTGTTCAGGGGGTGGTTCATAGGAATGCAAAACACGGTAATCCCCATGAGTGTGGACATTACCATCAATCTCGTAAATGTGGGCGCATCAATATATCTCGGCCTGTTCTCCCCTCTCGGCTTTCCCGGTATTGCCTGGGGCACGCTCATCGCCCAGTATTCGGGACTTGCACTCGCAATCACACTGATGCTTGTAAAATACAGCAACCTCTTCGACCATATTGACCTGAAGGGCAGTTTCAGCAGAGAGCATCTGAAGACCTTTTTCGGAATGAACGGAAATCTCTTCATCCGCTCACTCTGCTTTATGGGCATTTATTGCGGCTACACTTCCCTCGCTTCAAAATTCGGCGACACACCCCTTGCGGTAAGCGGAATCATAATGAAACTCTTTATGCTCTACTCCTATTTCACGGACGGCTTTGCCTACGCTGGAGAGGCTCTTACCGGAAGGTACATAGGCTCAAGAGATGAAGCCCGTCTGAAAAGGACATTGAGACTTCTTTTTAACTGGACAATAGCCCTTGGAGCAGTTTCTATGGCCGTTTATGGCTTTGGAGGCAAATGGATGATAAGGGCGCTCACGACTGAGCCCCACGTGCTTGACGCAGCAAATTCCTATATAATATGGATGATAATCATGCCCCTCGCATCCTGCCCCGCCTTTATGTGGGACGGCATCTACATAGGAGCGACTGCCTCAACGCAGATGCGCAATTCGATGATTCTCGCCTGCGTGGGTTTCTTTGCAATCTTCTTCCTGCTACAACCGCTTCTCGGATTTAATGCTCTCTGGTATGCCTACATCGGCCACCTCGTCATAAGGACAGTATTTCTCACGGCAATATGGCCGAGAACCTATCGGGAGATATTTACGACAATGTAATACAGCATCACTCCGCTGACTATGAGTTTCAGTCCGGTTGTGAGCATAAATGAGAGAAAAGCAAAAATTGCCGCCTTGAAAGAGGCTCCCACAGACCTGTCGGCTCCAAGCAATTCAAACAGAAAGGCACACATCATGGAGCCTCCAATCATACCGAGAGGAATAATGGGGAAAAGGAGTCCCAAGAACAAGCCCACGATTGCGCCAAGGCTTGCATATTTGCTTCCGCCGGAAATCTTCGTGAATACGGAAGGCAGAACAAAGTCGAGAATCGTCACAACAACCATCACCGCAAACAATATCCAGAGACACTGGGATGTCATTCCCGATTTGTTCAGATATACGAAAAGAATGCCCACCCAGCTGAGTGGCGGCCCGGGAATTGCAGGGATAATGCTTCCTATTATGCCTATTATGCCGAATATAATGGCCAGTATTTCAAGTGTTGTCATAATTTCTATGTTTTATGATGCGAAGATAGTTAAAACTTTTGTTTCTTTTGACTATCTTTGTGCCTTTCAAAATGAAATCAATGATGAAAAAAGCAATATTGGCCTTTGCCGCAGTGATGACACTCGCCTACTCCTGCTCCTGTTCAAACGAAGAAGAGGTCAGGGAAGATCGTTATCTTGCGTCAAACCAGACTGAAGTTGAAATCTACGTTTACCAAGACGACTTTTTTGAGGCCATCGCCACGACTCCACGCGGAAGCCGTGTTACAGCAATCCTGAGTAGCGCGAAAAAACACGAGGGCATTGAGTATGTGCCTGTAAAAGCCGACTTTACCCTTGCAAAGATTCCAAGAGAGATTAAGTGCGACGGAGCCTTGTACATCAAAGGCGACAACCTCGTGGGAAGCAGGACCGAATGTGTTCAGGAGAAATATGTCTATGTGAGAACTCCTGCCAGCGTGGTTGCAGATTCTTCGAAAATTATGGGCTTCGGCGCCAAAGGGGACTCCCTGCTCGTTGTAGGCGTGGATACACTTATGAGTGACGGCAGCGTCGGGAAATACAAAGTGAAACTCCTGGGCCGCCAAAGCACCAAGCACAACAAGGTTTCGGGCCGTTCTTCAGAGGGATGGATATATTCAAGGTACGTATGCCTCGATCGCAAAGAAGCCCGAAAAAAGTTCGATGCACCTTACATTTCCGAACATAAGGAAATACGCAATCCATTCGGCGGAGGAAAGGCTTCAGAATGTGACTTCTACCCTGTGGAAAAGCCCTCATTTGAAGGAAATCCGCTTAAAGAATGCGCCTACGCCCTCTATCTAAACGCCAATTACGGCATACTCAGAAATTTCGAGTCCTACATAGCCCTGGCTAAAGAGACGAAGATCAACACCTTTGTGGTGGATATCATGGATAATGAAAATCCGGGCTACAAGGCCGATGCAATGAAGCATTATTCGCCTACGAACTATTCACGTGCAGGCAAGGGCCAAGACCAGGTTTACAAGAAAATCGTGGCAAGACTCCACGAAGAAGGCTTCTATGTAGTGGGACGAATAACCTGTTTCAAGGACACCTACTTTACCAAGGATCATCCTGAATGCGCCCTTGCAGACAAAGCTACAGGTGAGGCCATATTCCACAACAAAGCCCGCTGGCCGAGTGCATTCGACCGTCTCATCTGGGAGTTCAAAGTGGCTTTGGCAAAGGAAGCGGTGGAGAAATTCGGGTTTGACGAAATCAACTTCGACTATGTGCGTTTCCCCGACAGAATATCAGGTATAGTAGATCAGATTGATTTCCATAACTCATTCAACGAAAGCCGCATACAGGCAATTCAGAACTTTGTCCGCTACGCCTGCGATGAAATTCACGAAGTGGGAGCCTACGTTTCCATAGACGTCTTCGGCGAAACCGCAAACAAGGGCTACACCACCGAATATGGTCAATATTGGCCTGCAATCAGCAATGTGGCCGACGTCATATCCGGTATGCCTTATCCGGACCACTTTACCGACAAGACATACGGCATATCAAAACCTTGGAATCATCCATACGAGACGCTCAAGGGCTGGGGAAAGAGGGTGATGGACAGACAAAAATCCATTCCCACACCTGCCGTGGTGCGTACCTGGATTCAGGCTTACGATGTTATGAAGCACGTGGACAAGAATGGTATAGAATACAATGCCGAGAACGTGGCCAAAGAAATACAGGGTCTGTTTGACGCCGGTCTCACAGGCGGTTTCATAACCTGGCACGCAAGTTCAAAAATAAGTAAATATCGCGCTCAGAGCGCAGCGTTCAATAAAGATTACACCAATGGCAAGTAGTTCAAGAAAAGTCTTTCTCTCAAAATTATTGGGAGCCGTACTTTGCATTTTCTTTTTAGGTTTCTTTACCGGCAGATGCAGCGGCGTGAAATCTGTGGAGCGTCGTGCAGCCAAGGCTGAGGTTGTTGTTTCTGATGAGAACAAGGCTCAGGTCTCGCCTGCGGAAAAAGAAGAACCGGAAGAGGACTTTGACGACAGGAAGCCTGAAGAAACAGTTGAAGATAACTCCGAAGAAATATCTGAAGACGAAATACAATATGTGGAAACCGAATTCTATGGCCTCCCCAAAAGGTATGAGCAGTATTTTACAGACACTCAGGACATGCATTTGGAGTCCGCTCAGAATAACGGAATTACGCCATTCAAGTCCAGGGCGGAGATAGACGAGAGAGTTCCCGCGCTCATTGCTTCCTGCAAACTCAAAAAGATTGAGGCCAACACAAAATATAGCGTTGACGACCTCACAATCAGCCATCCATACGTAGTTCCAAAGTGTGCAAAGTTCCTTGACGACCTCGCCACAGAGTTCCAGAACATAACTGAATCCAAGTCCCGTTTCTGCGTATCAAGCGGTCTCAGAACCGAGGAAGACATACGCAAACTCCAGGGACGCAATTCCAACGCCACGACAAAGTCTGCCCACCTCTACGGCACAACCATCGACATTGCGTACGCACGCTACGAGATTGACCCTGACAGGCCGATAAGGATGCCCGAACTTCGTATCGCACTTGCAGGAGTGCTGAGAGACATGCAAAAGGAAGGACGTTGTCTCGTCAAATTCGAAAGAAAGCAATACTGCTACCACATTACAATAAAATAGGTCCTGAGTTATTCAGAACCTATTTTTTGTATGCTCATCTTTTACTCTTTAGTCAATTCTTCCATTCTGAGAAGAATGTTGATTGAAGCATTGCTGCAGTTGTACCAGAATGTACGCGTCTTGTTCTTTTCAGGATTGCGAAGGCTCCAGGTAGTAGGAATCTTGCCGTCGGTCGGATCCTGAACCACGGTTAAATTGTCAATCAAAGCCTTAGCCTTTGCGAAAGCAAGTTTGTCGCCTGTAAGCTCATACAGGTCAAGATATGCGTTTGCAACATTGCAGGTACTTGCATCGACTGCTTCCTGATATTTGTGCTGTTCGAAAACGCAAGGAGTAGGTATGCGACGTATGCCGTTATCATTAGGAAGGAAATTCCAATGAACGAACTGGTCCTCGCTCATACGAATAAGGTCACGAGCATCCTCAATATCCTTTGGTGAAGGGTTGTTTTTGAGAAGGTATGAAGCGAAAGGTGCCGCGGTGCAGTTTGTAAGGTTCTGGTAAGGTTGGAGTCCGACTACAGTCACATCCTCGAACTGGCCTGTGAGGTCAAAGGTCTCGAGGGCAACAGCCTTCATCCATTTTTCGGCCTTCTCGCGCATCTGTGTAAAACCTTCAACGGAATATTCGCGCTCCAGTCTTGTTATATAGTTAAGGATTGGATGAAGCATTGCACCCACCTCATTCACAGGTTCTCCGGTCACGAAGTCAACTTTGATTGGGAATGAGCCGTCTTCCCTTTGAATTTTCTTATATGTCTCGGCAATTTTAATGGCACGGTCACGATAGAATTCCTCTCCCGTAAC
>JABUTT010000124.1 GCA_021443515.1 Bacteroidales bacterium | reverse complement strand
GATGGCTCCGGAAGTTCCGGAATAACCATAGTTGGTTTGGTGGTCTGAGCCTGTTCAGCTATCGGAGTCTCCTTGGTCTCCGTTGGAGATGTTTGCTTTTGTGAACTCTTTACTTTCCTTATGTGCTCCTTGAAAATGGACTTGCGTACTCGCAGTTCGTTGAGCGGACGATCAAGGGCAAGCACATCCTCGACAGGTATCACAAGCGAATTTTTAATGTATTTTGCTGTTTCTCCCGTGATGTCAACAGAAGAGTTGCCAGCCATAAAGATATAGATGCCGGAATCCAAATTCCAGGAGCAAGAGGCTTCGTTGTATGATGAAAAATATGTCTTTGAGACGATGAAACTTAGAACTTCACTTTCTCCCGGTTTCAATATATCCGTTTTTCCGAAAGCCTTGAGTTCCTTAGATGGTTTTTCTTGCATGCCTCGCACAGGAGCCTTGACATAGACCTGTGCTACTGCCCTTCCGGCCCTTTCGCCTGTGTTGGTGACCTCCACGGTGATTTCAATCATATCCCTGATCTTCAATTCAATTACTTCCGGGTCATCCATAGAGAAGGTGGTGTAACTCAGTCCGTATCCGAAAGGATAGGAAACTTCTTTATTGAATGTGTCAAAATACCTGTAACCCACATACAGGCCTTCCTGATAGTTGGTGTGATTGAAGTTGTTGGCAGACTTTCCATTGGCAGGTTTTGACTGAATTATCGGGAAGTTGGAAGATGAAGCGGCATCCATACAGTCGATAGGGAAGGTTTGTGTCAGATGCCCTGATGGATTTACGGCTCCTGTGACTATGTCTGCAACTGCATTTCCACCCTCCTGACCGGGCAGCCATGTAAGAAGAAGGGCATCAGGGAGATTTTTCCACGAAGCAGTCTCGATGACACCTCCTGTGTTCAATATCACGAGAACTTTTTTATTACGCTTGTGGAAGTTTTTACATACATTGTTCAGCAGATTTTTTTCTTCTTTTGAGAGATAGAAATCGGACAAAGGTCTGTCTTTGCCTTCTTCTGCGCCACGAGATATTACCACGAATGCAACATCTGCCTCATCAGGGTTATCGGCAATCCTGAATCCTGCATTGACAAGGCCTTCAGAAAGCGGGGCTATGTGGGAGGCGAGTACTGCCGAACTTCCGATTCCTCCGGCAATGAGGGTATCTCTGCCGTAGATTGCCACGGATGGATGGTCTTCTGCGGTGAAAGGAAGGAAATTGTCGTTGTTTTCAAGCAACACCATACCGTCGGCGGCACATTTTCTTGCAAGGGCGGCATTTTCCGCAGCCGAATGATGCGAAGACATATTCACGAGATCGAGAGTACAGCGGTTGAGCAGATTCAATACGCGTTTAGTATTGATGTTCAGTTCATCTTCACTGAGAAGTCCGCTGTCAACGGCCTCGATGATGTTGTTGTATGAGTTCTTATTTCCGGGTTCAATGAGGTCGTTTCCTGCCTTGAGCATATCGACAACATTGCTCTCATGGTTCCAGCTTGAAACTACGACTCCGTCAAAACCCCATTCTGTGCGCAAAAGATTTGTCAGAAGGTTTTTTGAGTTGGATGCATAGACTCCATTGATTTTATTGGATGAAGACATCACGACCCATGGATGAGATTTTTTTACGGTCATTTCAAAGCCTCTCAGATAAATCTCCCTCAAGGCACGAGGCGATACGTGCGCATTGTTGAATTCTCTGCCGCTTTCCTGGTTGTTGAGAGCGAAGTGCTTGATGCAGGCGCCCACACCTTTGCTCTGCAGGCCCTTGACATAGGACGTGGCCAGTCTGCCTGTGAGGATCGGGTCTTCAGAGAAGTATTCGAAGTTGCGGCCTCCGAGCGGATTGCGCTGAATGTTTATGCTTGGTCCGAGAACTACATCCACCCCGGCTTTTCTTGCCTCCTCTGCTATGCGGGAGGCGACATTGCCTACCAAATCCTTGTCCCAGGTGCTCGCAAGCATGGTTCCGCAAGGGTAGCAGGTGTGTTCTGAAGCGAGATTCAATCCTGCAGGACCATCGGCAAAGGATATGGATGGAACATACATTCGCTTTATGGGAGTTGTGGCCCCCGCAATGCCTTCGGGATGTACTCCAAGACTGTCAAGAGTGGTGAAAGCTGAGACCCCTGTAACCAGTTGAGCCTTTTCCTCGACGGTCAGTCTCCTAAGGATTTTGTTGATGGTTCCTGAATAAAAATTTACATTCCTTCCGCACGATGAAAGTACCATTACGGATGATATGGTAAGGATGAAAAAAAATCTCGTTTTCATATCGACAAAGATAGAAAAAAATGACCTATATTTGCAGATATGAAGAAGATTTTCGCAATTATAGCCGCTTTTTTGATTTCAGCCTCACAACTCGGAGCCGTGGTTAATGAGGAAAGTATGGATATTACTGTCAGGAGGTTGAATGATGAACTCGTGACGCTCAGGGATAATTTGGAATTTTACCTTGCCCAATATGAAAATCAGCGTACAGAGCATTGGGCTCAACTTTCCAAATGTATGCACGATTGTCAGGAGTATTCCATTGTGCTTTACACCCAATCAGAAGACAGGCTTTTTGCACTTTCCAAAGCATGCCAGAACCTTCAGGAGCTTATGGAGGATTTTGAACGCGACAGTTCACCTTTCGAGAATTGGAAGGAGTCTTTCATTGCCGAGGTTGAACGTTTCCAGCGTCTTGAGGAACTTCTGAGCCGCATAAAGCCTGAAAACCTGACAAGCAAGGGAGAAGCGGCGAGAATAAAGTGTATCGAGATATGCGAGGAGGTGCATGTTCGATTTGGCGAATTGCAGAAAGATCTTGACGCCAGTTCTGGAAGTTTTGATACGATGAAGAACCGTATCAAGGAAATGGCGGAGTATAATACCACCCACTTTGAGGAAATACGCAAAAGGGTTTTTCTGAGCAGCAGCGGTTCTTATCTGTCTATGTTCAAGAATATAGGCGAAAACTGGAGAACTTTTGTTAAAGATATAAAGGAGAGGGCTAATCCGGGCCGTATCGGCACCAGGTCGGATAATCGTGAGAAGAGGACTCTGTGGCTTTATCTCATAATATATTTTATAATATCTGCTTCCGTGGCCTCCCTGATTGCGTGGAAAGGCTTGAGGCTGAAGGTCGTCAAGGAGGCGGTGAAAGGCAAGAGAGTCTGGATAGGCATTGCCTTGACCATAGTATTCCTAATAAGCGTGTTGTTCATAATAGACAGCATAGGCTCGATTGACTATTTCAGGCTCCAGTTCCTGAGAGTGTTTATGGAATTCTTCGTCATTCTCGCAATCAACCTCATAAGCATAATTCTCGTAACTGAGCCTGGCAAGATATGGAAGTCCCTGCAGTTTTATCTTCCTTTGTTGTTTGTCGCCCTCATCGTTATTCTTGAAAGGGCTGCGCTCTCAAGCAATCACGTGGTTAACTGTACCATTCCTATGGTTTTCGCCATTTCTTCCGTTTGGCAGTTCTTTATGCTCACAAGGCATGGAATGGAACTGGAAAGGGGAACTGTGATATTGCTATGGGCCACCTTCCTTATAACAACGGGAATGGGTATTCTTGCCTGGTGTGGATACAACTTCCTTGCTCTGGTTATAATGTTCTACTGGATTGCTCAGATTTCCTGTCTGCAGATAGTTTCCTGTATGCAAATTCTGCTCACTGTCGGAAATCTGAAAGACGGCACTGTTTCAGATTTTCGCAAGAACTGGCTGAATCCGACAGTTGACAAACTCATGGTTCCTATCCTTGTTATTGGTTCCATAGTTTTAAGTTTCCCTTGGTCAGCAAAAATCTTCAGTATGAACAGTTGGGCAAGAGCCCTGTTGCAGATGAACCTGTTGCCGAACGAAGAGGGTATGAGAATTTCAATTTCGGCAATTTTGCTTGTCATCGCCATTGCATTCGTCGTAAGCTGGCTTCTGTTGATGATAAGGACTCTTTTGCAATCCCTTTTCGGCAAAAGTTATTACAGCGGCCCTATTCCGCTTTATGTCACTCTCGGCAGCATTTTCGCATGGTTCATATTCGGTCTCATCTCGATGTCCCTGTTCAATATCAGCAGCCAGGGCCTTGTGGCTGCGGTCGGAGGTATGGGAGTCGGTCTCGGCTTTGCCCTCAAGGACACCATCAATGATCTCTTCTGCGGCATTTCCCTCCTTATGGGCCGTGTCCATCTCAACGACATAATTGAGTGCGACGGCGTAAGGGGAAGAATCACTGAAATAGGTATCCGCAGCACTACAGTCGAGACCCTTATGGGTAACACCATTTCTTTCCTAAACAGCCAGTTGTTCCAGAAGAATTTCTGTAACCTCACCAAAAATCACAAGTACGAGTTGTGTATTGTTGAAGTGGGAGTCGCATACGGCACCGATGTCGAAAAGGCGAGAAATGTCATAATCGAGGCTATTCAGCCTTTGGAAGAGAAGTTCAAGCCGGGAACAGGTACTACCGTGCATATTGGAAATTTTGGAGACAGCAGTGTGGATTTGCAGATTAAGGTTTGGCTCAAGATTTCCGAGAGGGGAGGTATGATGGCAGCCATCAGAGAGGCTACCTACAAGGCTTTCGCAGAAAATGGAATAGAGATACCTTTCCCACAGAGAGATGTCCATATAATTCCAAACAATGATGCGCAATAGCGGTATGCCTGCGATTTTCTAATTGACACTAAATAATATAATATTAAAGATATAAACTTATGAAAAAATTGTTCCTGACCCTTTGTGTCATTTCCCTATGTGCTGTGACTTTTGCACAGAATGAACCGGAAACTCCGGCGCAGGAAACGAAACCGTGGTGGTTGGAAGGTGCTGCAAACCTTTCCATAAACTTTGACTATAAACTCAATGCCGACAAGATGGAGAACTTCTCAACCTTGGCATTGAATACCGACCTTACCCTTCACCATACAAAAGACAGGTGGCGTTGGGATACCCAGCTCATAGCCCAACTCAAGTTCAAGGTCGATGAGGATATGAAGGCCTATCCGTGGAGAAAAAAGAATGACCACCTTGAACTGATTACGCGTGGAGCTTACAATATCACGGAGCGTCTTTTCGTCACGGGAAGTTTGCGCTTTACCACCATTATGGCTCCACTTTGGCATTATTCGGGTTCAGGTGAGAGTGTGACAAGGAATATGGCGAGTCGTTTCCTCGCTCCTGCCTATCTTGACCTTCATCCGGGTATTCAATGGCGTCCTCTCGATACCAAGAGATCATATCTTGAACTTGAGGTCGCGCCAATCGGAGGCCGTCTCCTTATCTGCACTCTCAAAGATCCGGTTGCCCGTGCATTCTCCCTTGGTGACTATTTCGCAGCCAAAGATGGCGATGCCCACTTTATGTTTGGTGGTTATGTAAACTTCAAATACACCTGGGAGGTTAAGAAATTCACAGGTAGGATTCAGACTGCGCTTTTCTTCCCTTATATGAAATATGGTCCGTATTGGGACTTCGATGCAACCTTGGACATTCGTCTCTCTTATAAGTTTGCAAAGGTATTCTCAATCAACCTGATGATACTCTCAAAGTATGTCAATGCTGCTTATCGCTCGACTATCATCACAGACAAGAAAATCATCGTGGATGCACAGGCGAAGGATAGGATAGACTTTGCTGAGCAGCTTGCTCTCGGTGTAGGTTGGACTTTCTAAAAATTACATAATATGTCGGTAAAATTTTATCAGTCAGAAAACCAGGTGCCTCTTGAGATGCATAAGGTTCGTATGGTGCAGAAGCTTTCCCTTCTTCCCGTAGATGAAAGACTAAAGAAAATTCAGGAAGCCGGAAACAACACATTCCTCCTTCAGAACAGGGATGTTTATATGGATATGCTTACGGATTCGGGGGTCAATGCCATGTCCGACAATCAGTTTGCCGCATCCATGATGGCTGATGATTCTTATGCCGGGTCAGAGACCTTCCTTCGCGTTAAAAAGGCAATTAAGGATGTGTTTGGTTGCGACAATGTGCTTCCAGCCCATCAGGGACGCGCTTGCGAGAATATTCTTGCCGAGGCATATTGCGGTCCCGGCAAGGTGGCTCTTATGAATTTTCACTTCACCACCACGAAGGCTCACATTACGCGTCTTGGCGCCACAGTTGAGGAACTTGTGGATCCGAAGGGCCTCATTCCTCAGAGCAACGATTCTTTCAAGGGCGACTTCAACCTTGGTAATCTTCGTGAGAGGATTGCCGAGATAGGTGCTGAAAATGTGGCATTTGTGCGTGTGGAAGCGGGTACAAACCTTATCGGAGGTCAGCCTGTGAGTCTCGAGAATATGCTTGCGGTTACGGATATCTGCCATGAAGCTGGTGTGAAGTCGGTGCTCGACGCTTCTTTGCTTCAGGACAACATATACTTTATGAAGACCCGTGAGGCTCGTTGCAAATATATGGAAGTGGGGGATATATATCGCCTTCTTGCTGATCACTTCGACATTATTTATTTCTCAGCGCGAAAACTCAGTTTTTCAAAGGGTGGCATAATTTGTTCTAAGGATGCCAAGTATTGCAAGGAAATGATGACATTCGTACCTCTCTATGAGGGTTTCCTCACATACGGAGGTATGGATGTGCGCACTATGGAGTCGCTTGCGGTAGGTCTGTATGAGTCTCTCGATATGGAATATATCAGCCAAGGACCTCAATTCATAAACTATCTTTGCAAGGAACTGGATGATTACGGCGTTCCTGTGATTCTTCCTCCGGGTGGTCTTGGATGCCACCTAAACGCAGGGGCATTCGTGCCTGACTTGCCTCATAACCAATATCCTGCCGCTGCAGTCGGCTGTGCTCTTTACATCGCCGGTGGTATCAGAGGTATGGAAAGAGGTACGGTTTCTGAACAGAGGGAGCCGGATGGAACGGAGCGTTATGCGGAACTTGAACTTCTGAGGATGGCGGTGCCGCGTCGTGTGTTCACGCTTTCTCAAATCAAGTATTGTGCAGACAGGGTTAAATGGCTCTGGGACAATCGCAAACTCATAGGCGGCCTCGAGTGGACTGAGGAGCCTGAGGTACTTCGCTTCTTCTTCGGCCGTATGAAGGAAAAGGGCTACTGGCAGGAGAAACTCACCGACAAGTTCCGTAAGGACTTCGGCGACAGTCTCTAAATTATTGAAATTTATTTCGTTGAATTAGAACATTTTTTTATCTTTGTAGGTATCCGACCGGGTAATGCTAATTCTAAAAATTAACAATATGAAAAAGATTCTTTTAGCACTTTGTGTTGTTTTTACAGTTGTTTTCACTGCTTCTTGCAAAAAGAACAACCCCCCTCAGCCTGTCGATCCTTTCAATGGTCACTCCTATGTTGACCTCGAACTCCCAAGCGGTATTCTTTGGGCTACCTGCAATGTAGGCGCCACGCAGCCTGAGGAATATGGCGACTATTTCTGCTGGGGCTATCCGAAGGCTATTAAAAAAGGCGAATATATCGTTTGGCAAACCTATCTTGAGAAACTTGGCGGAGAGGGAACTTCGGAGGAAGATTGTGGCACCGATAAGGACCCTTTGAAAGATTATGTGTTTGGTGGAAGCAAATTCAAATTTGAAACTGAAGCCGGTACTCCTGACTGTATAGGCGCCACTGAGTGGGATGCTGCAAAATATAACTGGCAGGGTGGATGGCGTATGCCGTCTTATGCCGAGTTTGAGGAACTTTTGGAGAATACCGAATTTTCTATGGATGAATTGAATGGGGTCCAAGTTGCCAAGTTGGTAAGCAAAAGGAATGGCCAATGCTTATATTTCCCATTGGCAGGCTATATTGATGATGATAAAGTTTATGGAACTGAATCGGCGGGCTATTACTATGTTTCAACTGCCGACACTGAATATCCCGATGAGTGCTGGTATATGAATTGCTCATCATACGGCGTATACATGTCTTATGATGACCGTTACT
>JABUTT010000227.1 GCA_021443515.1 Bacteroidales bacterium | reverse complement strand
TGGGACAATGTGGGCTCTATGGTGAACAGGGGTTTCGAACTCGAGGTTGGTGCCACACTCATTCAGAAAGGCAAATTCCGCTGGAGCCTCAATGGCAACATATCCTACAACTTCAATAAAATAACGGAACTCTACAACGGCCTTAACGAATATGAGATGTCGACAACCGGAACGAAACTGGTTGTGGGCCATTCGGTGGGCGAATTCTATATGAACCGCTATGCTGGCGTCAATCCGGCTAACGGAGATGCCCTCTGGTACGACAAGGACGGAAAAATCACCACCGAATTCAATCAGGCGGACAAGGTTCTGACAGGCAAGACCTACATTGCACCTTGGCAGGGCGGCTTCGGCACAACCCTCTCTTGGAACGGTATAGCCCTTCAAGTGCAGTTTGCCGGAGTTCAGGGTCGCTATGTTTTCAACAACGACCGCTACTTCGAGGAGAGCAACGGACTTTACTCCGCTTACAACCAGTCCCGCCGCATCCTCTACGACAGATGGAAAAAACCGGGTGACATTACCGATATTCCTCGCTACGGCGTAACTCCGCAGATGGACTCCCGCTTCCTTGAGGACGCATCTTTCCTCCGTCTGAAGAACCTCTCACTAAGTTATTCTTTCCCTCAGGCTCTCCTTGCCAAGACTCGTTTCCTCGGCTCTGCGAGAATCTACATCCAGGGACAGAATGTCTTTACTTTCACATCTTTCAGCGGTCTCGACCCTGAAAACAGTTCAAACATTTATGCCGCACAATATCCTATGTCAAGGCAGTTTACGGCAGGTCTCGAAATCTCATTCTAAGCACTGATGAAAAGAACAGCATATATACTATTACTCATTGCGGGGATGCTTTCAGTTTCCTGCCTGGACAAACTTCCTACTGACGGAATACCTGCAGAAACTGCAATAACCACCGTTGCTGATGCAGCTCAGGCGGTGACCGGCATATATTCAGCCTACAAGAGCAGCGCCCTTTACAGCGGCAACCTCACTCTCCTTCCCGACATTCAGGCCGACCTTGTGTATGCGGTCAATGGATATTCAAACACTTACGGAGATATATGGAGATGGAACATTCTCTCCAACGACGAACTTGTTACAGGCACCTGGGCCGCTCTCTACGGAGTGATTGGCCGTTGCAACTTCCTTCTCGACCGCACTCCGGACATAATGAAGAAACTCACGGACGATGACCTTGCCGACGAGTTGAGCGTGTATGAGGCGGAGGCTTATTTCGCAAGGGCTCTCGCTTACTCCGAACTTGTGAAATTCTGGTGCAAGACTTACGAAAGCCGCGCTCAGGCAGAAAAGGAACTCGGAGTTGTAATCTCCAAGACCTACAATTCCAAAGAGACTCCTGTAAGGGCAACTCTCGCAGAGTCTTACGACTTCATAATTTCGGATCTCGAAAAGGCTGAGAAGGGGCTTACCCCTAAGGAAGGCTATACAGGCTCATTCTACGACTCAATCTATTTCAGTCTTTACACCGTCTATGCTCTCCGCGCAAGGCTTGCCCTCTATATGAACGACTGGGAGAATGCAGTCAAATACTCTTCTCTCGTCATTGACTCAGGCAAATTCTGGCTTTCGGACTGCAACGAGTTGTATGACTCCGAATACAGTTATTACGATTATATGTGGCAGATGGACCACAGCACAGAGGCTATCTGGAAGGTCGGTTTTGAACTCACTTCCTATGGCGGTTCGCTCGGAAGAGTGTTCTTCAACTACGACTACTCTTCTTTCAAACCTGACTACGTGCCGGCAACCTGGGTGCTGAATCTCTATGAATCGAGTGACCTCCGTTATTCAAGTTTCTTCGAGACAGTCCAGACAGGATATTCACACGGCCTTACCTGGCCTTTGGTAGTAAAATATCTGGGCAATGCCGAATATCTTGCTGCGGGCATTCTCCACGTAAACATGCCTAAGGTGTTCCGTCTCTCGGAGCAGTATCTCATCAGGGCTGAGGCCTATATCCGTCAGAACCAGCTTTCAAAGGCGGCTACCGATATAACCACCTTGCGCAAGGCTCGTTATTCAAGTTACAGCGGTACGGCGCTCAATGAATCCAACGCTATGGAAACTATTGAGAACGAGAGAGTTAGGGAACTCTTTATGGAAGGATTCCGCCTCAATGACCTCAAGAGATGGCACAAAGGCTTCAAGCGTGAACCTCAGGAGCAGAGCATATCCAACGGCAGTTCCCTCAATGTCGCCGCTGATGCCCCTCTGTTCGTATGGCCTATACCTCAGCACGAACTTATGACCCCCGGCTCCAAGATAGAACCGAATGAAAGCAACCATTAGAATGAAGAGATACCTATACATATTATTGTCCGTCCTCTGCCTTGTCGCCGTTTCGTGTGGCAAGACGCAGCGTACCCTCTACGACGGGCCTGACTACATAATGTTCTCAGACACTCTCTATGTTTTTGGCGTGGTTGACGACAAGGAGTGTTTTGAAATACCTGTATGTGCCACAAAGGTCTCAGACAAAGACAGGAACATCGGAGTCGAGGTTATGGTAAAGGAAGGCAATGCCATTTATGGCAACCAGTTCAAACTCGAGTCTTCCACAGTTGTGCTTCCTGCTGGCGAACTCACCACAAATGTTCTTTTGAAGGGCATAGCCGACAATATCGAAATAAATTCGGATGTGGAAGTGGTGTTGAGACTTATGATTCCGGAAGAAAATGTCTGGACTGACTATGGCACAAAGACAAGGGTGCAGCTCACAAGGTGCTGCCCTTACAGCAGGGACTCCTTTGTGGGCTATATGAAGATGTCCTCTTCCTACGCCTTGAGCTATATGGTTGACTACCGCCGTCTTTTCAGGGCAGAGGCAGATCCGGAGGATGAAAACGGCCTCATCCTCAAGGATTTTATGTATGACGGCTATGATGTGAAGGTTCATCTTTGCCCGGAGGACAGGCTCAACCCGGTAATTGAATTTGATGAGCAGATTTTTGCTGCTACCGACATTGCGTTCGGCACTAAATACGGAGAGGGCTACATTATGATGGTACAGCCGTCCGGCTATGCCTCATTCTACAGCACTTGCGAGAATTTCCTCGCCCTCTATACCACTCTTTATGTTCCAAATGTTGGAACAGTCGGCATATTTACCCACGTTTGCGAGCGAATCAGCGACGGCGAGGCAGAAAGAATTATGAACGAAGGATTTTAATTGATATGAAAAAGAACTTTTATACTTTAGCATTGGCGGCAGTGGCTGCTTTGACCATTTTTTCTTGTGCAGAGAAACCTTCTCCGAAACCTGGTCCGGATCCCGAACCTGAGGTTTTACCTGTGTTCCCTAAAATGCAAGAGGTGCTTTGTGGCGCAGACCAGGATAAAAGCATATCATTTAATGCAAGTCACGACTGGACTCTCGTATCCGACAAGATATGGTGTACCTTTGACACTCCTTCAGGCTTCATCCAGAACACTCAGGGAGAGGCCGGCGAGGTAACAGTAAAAATTAAAATCGGTTCGGAAGGTCTGACTTTTGAGACGGCTGCAACCTGCAACCTCACTATGACAATGGCAGGCAAGAGCGAGGTAATCGCCCAAATCACCCGTTCGGCAAAGGGCTATGAGTTCTCCATTTGCGACGAGAATGGTGTGGCAATCAACGAAATCGTTGCAGGTTACGAGCAGTACAATAGTTTCACTGTAAAAGCAAACTTCGCCTTTGCCGCAGTTTCTTGGAACAGCGAGGTCTTCTCGGTTGAGAATGATGCCATTGTAGGCGATGAAAATACCCCTGCAGTAGGCAAAATCAAGATAATTCCTGACGGAACGAGGGAAAAATACGCAATAGGAAAGGATGCGAACTACACAATAGTGTTCTCAAATGAAAGCGGTTCGGCAAAATACACCTATCCGGTCATATATGCAGGAATGGATTCGGAGGCTGTCACTTTGACCCTGCCTACAAAATTCCCTCACAGTTGGGTCTATTCGGTTGACGGAAAAACCCTTTCACAGCCACCTTTCCCACCTGCAGTTGACACTACCGTAATCGCTACCGGCTGCTACGAATTTGAGGTAGCCTGCTTCAACGATGACTTCAATATTGTTACATATTCAGGAAAAGAAGCCAATCCTCAATGGGTTCATGTTGCCATAAACGGCACAAAAGTCGGCATTACCGTAGATGAAAACGAGGACGACAAGGCCCGCCGTTTTGAGGTTTGGGCATTCTCCAAGTCTCTATATACCTCTTGCGGCGGCACAGCAGAGGCCTTGTACGATGTAATCTATCCAGCCGAAGGTGCGAGCGAGGAGGCTTATGAAAAGTCTTACATCCTTTCAAACACCTGTTTCGCATTCCAGGCTGAACAGGGTTTTATCGACCGCTACGCAGAGGACGGACAACTCACTCCGATTTGCCTCAGGACAGACCTTGGAAGAATACCGGGAACATGGGAATATGACAGAGATGCAGCCTTCCTGACAGTTACCCGCATCTACGACAAGGAACTTATGAAAAGGTTCAATGTTTATTCGGCATACGAAGTCGATTTCACTTCACCATTCTTCCTCATGCCACAGATTGAAGGATGGAACGAAGACACATACGGCGCAGGAACGGCGACTGTGGATTTCTACTGGAATGGCCGTACTCTCGAATTTGAAAGAAAGGAAATCGAATATCAGACGGTGCATCAGATATATGGAATAAACAATCAGGCTTCCATGCAGTTCTACGGTCCTTCTTCCGATGACCCTAATGTTCCAAGTTCTCCTGCAGATTGGATGGGAGAAAAGGTCTATGGAGTATTCAAGGTCAACGATGTTCCGAAGAAACTGGTAGTGATAAACCCTCCTGCAGTAGAATAAAAATGAAGAAAATATTGAAATATATACTGTCTGTTGCGGCTCTTTTCCTTCTCCTGCTTTCTTCCTGCGTGAAGAATGAGGAAAAGGGAGAAGGACGCTATGGAAGTGTGCAGTTCAGGGTTGTGAACAGTCTTGCCCTTGAAACCAAGGCGGAGGTGTCGTCTCTCGAAAACCTCTCGGATGCCCATAAAATCAAGGTGGTGATGCTGCGTAACGGCTACACCATTACCCAGACCCTGCCTCTGCTCTTCCACGACAATGAAAGTGCGGATTTCGGTCTTCAGAGCGAGCCTCTTTCCCTGCTCGAGGGCGACTATTCGATAGAGGGCTTCTATCTTTACGATGCTCTCGACAATCTCCTTATATCCGTAGTAGATATAACCGACAAGAATTTTAGCGTTGTAAATAACGGATTGACACTAAAAGAGATAGGTGTTTCTGCAACGGCCTGGGGTAAGGTTACCTTTACCCTCATCAAGGACTTGGCAAAGACCAAGGCGGCTGACGGAGCAGACTATCCGTTCTCGAGAATCCGTCTCGTTGACCTCAATGTCCGCAACGCCTTTTCAGGCAAAGAATATGTGCTCAAAGGCATAAATGTGACGGTTAAGAATGAGTATGACGAGAACAAGTATATGTCAACTGTGGGCGAGTGTGATGCCCTTGTCCGTTTGCCTGGCGGAAACTACAGGGTGTGGTCTTATACCACATACGCCGATGCAGCGGGCCGCTCCCGTCTTGAAACGAGGACTCTCGGCACGGCAGCCCCTACATTCACCGTGGAGCCTTTTACGACTACCAAAGGCGTGAAAGTTCCGATTAAACTCACCGAAAATGCCGAATATATAAAGGATTACATAGCCCTCAAGGAAATATGGGAGGCACTTGACGGTCCTTCCTGGTCTTACAGGGGAGAGGATTACCAGAGCGGTTCAAACTGGAACTTCAACCGCGACATCGACCTTTGGGGACAGCAACCCGGCGTCAGTCTTAACACAGACGGCAGGGTGTCTTCACTCAATATCTCGGGCTTTGGAGCAAAGGGTGTCGTGCCTGATGCAATCGGCCAGCTGACTGCCTGCCAGGTGCTCTATCTCGGCAACCACAACGAAGAAGTCGGCGGCATTCTGTCCAATCAGTCAATTTCTTCAATGAGCGAGTCCCAGAAGAAGGCTTTCCGCATGGACTACCACCATCGCACCCTTGAAAAAGATGTTCGTGAGAATATGTCTGAGCCTCTCGTAAAGGGTGTGAACAGCGACCCTGACCAAAGGCCTATACTGAAGAATACCGAAAGAATCAATCTCAAGGACATAAACTTCGGCAACCTTACAAACAGGATTACGGGTATATCCCGTGCCCTTGCAAGGCTGACGAATCTTCAGCAGTTCTACATCGCGAATTCTCCAATCACGAGCGAGGGCTTCTTTGTGGATGTAAAGCCGGATTCTCCTTTCTATGGACAGAGACTCGACTGGGGCGATATGGAAACGCTTACCGACCTCGAGTTCTACAACTGTCCTAACCTCACCTCGCTTCCTCTCGAGATGCTCACCAAGTTGCCGAACATCATAGCCATAAACATAGCGAACAACCTGAACATTCCTGCAGATAGAATCAAGAGCGACTGGGAAGCGATAATCGACGGCGCTTCGGGAGCCAAGATTCAGATTATGTATCTTGACCACCTCAATCTCAAGGAGTTTCCAGACTATTCTAAGTTGTCAAAAATGTCCAAACTTGGCTATCTGGAATGTGCATATTGCCAGATTGAGAAGGTGCATCCGTTCGGAGGTAAAATCAATCTTGCCCAGATTATCCTCGACTACAACCAAATCAAGTCGATTGAGCCTGCAGCGGACGGCTATTTCTGCGGAGTCGAGCAGCTTGAAACCTTCTCTGCAGCGCATAACTGCCTTACCGAGGCTCCGGATATCTTCAATGCGAAATCCCTCTACGAGTTTACCGACCTTGACCTCAGTTATAACGAAATTACACGTTTTGCCAACGGCTCGGCTCACAGAGGCTACAATGCCAACACAATCGACCTCAGTTACAACCGTTTTGAGTCTTTCCCTTCACAGATTTTCAAGACAGGCTCGCCTTGTCAGTATCTCATTTTTGCAGGCAACGGCATAAAGAAAATAAGCAAGGGAGACCTCACCGGAAGCAAGTCTTCAAGACTGATGAGCCTCGACCTCAGTTTCAACAAATTGAAGGAACTTCCTCCAACGGATTTTTATTCGACCAACCTGCCATATCTCTACGGCGTGGATTTGAGTTACAACTGCTTCGACTATTTCCCAACGGAAGTGCTTGACGGCAAGGGTGTGACTGTGTTTGCTCTGCGTCACCAGAGGGACGAGGAAGGCAATCGTACTCTCAAGAGCTGGCCTACAGGACTCTATAGCAACTGTCCGAGTCTCCAGGCTCTCTATCTTGCTTCAAATGACATAGGTTTGGTAGGGGACACTGTTACCCAGCAAATCCTCATACTTGAAGTTCTCGATAACCCTAATATCACAATTAACGTTTCCGCAGGCGCCTGCACATACTACCAGTATGGATATTTCCTTTTCGTCTTCGACAAGACTCAGGATATAAGGGGCTGTCCGGCAATGTTACAATAATGCAGAATTATGAGAAAGTTACAATATATCGCACTCAGCCTGGTCTGCGCTTTTGCCGCGGCATCCTGTAACAAGCAACCGGCAGGGCCTAAGGGCTTCCACCTCGAGGCAGATGATATTGCATTCAGCAGCGAGGGAGGAGTAGGTTCGGTAAAGGTGATATCCGATGCCGAATGGACTGCCGTGGCTTCAGAGCCTTGGATTATGCTCAGTCCTGCAAACGGAATAGGCGAGACCGAGGTGAAAATCGTGGCTGACACGACTCTCATCAAGGGAGAGAGGTCTGCAGATGTGAGTTTTTCCGTAGCGGGAGAATTGCAGAAGAAATTCACAGTTCATCAGTTGGGCTTCGGCAATGTAATCAAGGTTGAGGAACCTTCTGTGGATATAGAATATTTCGCAAAGGCAAGCGAGAGGGAGTTCACTGCAAAGGTTATCTCGAACATACCTTTCAAGGCAGTCGTCGAGGGAGGCGCTTTCGTAACAGTATCTCCTTATACATCTTCATTTGACGCGGGAAGCCGTCCGAGAACCACTGCAGTCACCATCAAGTGGCAGATGAACACGGTTTCCGAAAATCGTACTGCAAAAATCAATTTCATACCCGAAGATTCAAGCATTGAACTTCTTGAGGCTGCTGTTCTTACAGTCAACCAGAAGGCTGCCCCTCTCATCGAGGACAATCGTGCCGGCGACTCTCTTGCAATAGTGATTATCAACAATAAGTTGCAGGCGATGACTCAGGACGATGCTTCCGAGAATATGAAAAACTGGACCAATGTCGCCCTTTGGTCTGCAACCGACAAGGAACTTCCTTGCAAGGAGGCTATTGGCAGGGTGAGGGCAGTGAG
>JABUTT010000072.1 GCA_021443515.1 Bacteroidales bacterium | reverse complement strand
GGCGACAAGGGAGATGTGGAAGTTCCCGAACCTCCACGCGAAAAGCCTATAGACAACAGGGCCCTTTTCTCGAATCCCGACAACAAGACGGAAAAAGACACCCTTGCTCAACACACTTCAAGAGATATTACCGAGGCGCTTGAAGCAGGACATCCTCAGGGAAATGTAACCAAAGGTCCTGAAAATGGTACTCCGAATGCCAACGTGGAAGGACGAACCGTTGTCAACGGACTGCCTCGCCCTGCATACAACAGCAATTCCGACGGCACAGTAGTAGTGGATATTGAAGTGGACAGAGCAGGAAAAGTAATAAAGGCGGTTGCCGGAGGTAAAGGAACAAATACTTCAGATCAAAAACTATGGAATGCTGCGGTTGAAGCCGCAAAACAGACAAAATTCAACGTAAAAAACGATGACCCGGAAAAACAGCCGGGCAAGATAACCTATTATTTCAAATTCAACCAATAACAACTATGTACGAAGAAAATTCAAACAAACCGGCCCGCAGACCACGTGTTGCACGTGCAGGAGAGGGCGGCTATCAAGGCCACAGAAGTGAAGGTGGTCATTCATCACGCCGAGAGGGCGGATACCAGAGTCGCTCAGAGGGAGGTTACGGCCGCCGTGAGGGTGGCTATCAAGGCAGAACTTCAGAAGGCGGTTACAGGCCTCGTCGCGAAGGTGGCTATTCAGGTCGCTCCTCAGAAGGAGGTTACTCAGGAAGGTCATCAGAAGGAGGTTACAGACCTCGCCGCGAAGGTGGCTATTCAGGTCGCTCCTCAGAAGGAGGATATGGCCGCAGAGAAGGTGGTTACCAGAGCAGAACTTCAGAGGGCGGTTACAGGCCTCGTCGCGAAGGCGGTTACAGAAACGGCGAAGGAGGTTACTCAGGCCGTTCTTCAGAAGGAGGTTACAAACCACGCGCTAAGAAAAACTTCACTCCAAAAACTCAGCGCAACAATGCCATTGACGGTATGATTGCGAAAAAAGACCAGGAATTCATCAGGAAAGTGACCGAAAAACCTGTTTCAGAGCCTACTTCACAAAATGAAATCCGTCTTAACAAATTTGTTGCAAATTCAGGCGTTTGTTCACGTCGAGAGGCCGACAATCTCATTCAGGCCGGTGTGATTACCGTAAATGGAGAGGTTGTGACCGAACTCGGAACAAAGGTCAACATCTATACAGACGAGGTTCGCTATGACGGAACCATACTCAAAGGCGAGGACCTCGTTTATATCGTTATGAACAAGCCGACCGGTTATGTTACTTCAGCAGCAGACCCACACGCAGACAAGACAGTCTATGATCTGATTAAAGGCTGCAGCACTCGTGTTTTCCCGGTTGGTCGTCTCGACAAGAACACCACCGGCGTGCTCCTTTTCACAAATGATGGTCAGATTGCCGAGCGTCTCACCCACCCTTCTTACGACAAGAAGAAAATTTATCAGGTGAGCCTCGACTCTAAACTTTCACAGGAGGATTACGACAAACTTATTGCAGGTGTGGAACTTGAGGACGGCATCGAGGCTGCAGACGAACTCGAATACATTGATCCGGAAGACCATCGCAAAGTTGGAATTGAGATTCATTCGGGCAAGAACAGGATTGTGCGCCGTATGTTCGAGAGCCTCGGCTATAGGGTCAAGGCGCTTGATAGGGTTTATTTCGCAGGACTCACAAAGAAAGGTGTGAAAAAGGGCGAATGGAGATACCTCACAGAGGGCGAAGTGAACATCCTCAAGATGGGAGCATACATTTAGGCCTATGAATCACTACAGCGGTTTTGTAAACATAATAGGTAACCCAAATGTCGGCAAGAGCACTTTGATGAATGCCCTTGTCGGCGAAAAACTCTGCATAGTAACGGCAAAGGCCCAGACTACACGCCACAGAATTATGGGTATAGTCAACGGCGAGGACTACCAGATTGTCTATTCCGACACTCCGGGCATACTCAAGCCGACCTACCGTCTGCAGGAGAATATGCTAAGTTTCGTTGACACCGCAATCGGGGATGCCGACATTATCCTTTACATTACCGACACCATCGAGAAAGCCGACAAGAACGCTGAATACATCGAGAAACTCCAAAAGGTGGATTGCCCGGTGATTCTTGTTATCAACAAGATAGACATTTCCGCCCAGCAGGATGTGCTCGACAAGATGGCATGGTGGAAAGAACAACTACCAAAGGCAGAGATTATCCCTGCAAGCGCAAAGGAAAAATTCAACCTCGACACCATATTCACCGCCATTCGCAGCCGCCTGCCGCTCAGTCCTCCGTGGTACGACAAAGATGTTTTCACCGACCGCAACCTGAGATTTTTCGCAAGCGAGATTATTCGTGAGAACATTCTCCTGCAATATGACGAGGAAATTCCATATTGCTGCGAAGTGGTGATAGACCAGTTCAAAGAGACCGGAGAGCGCTACGACATATCTGCCGTAATCAACTGTATGAGGGATTCGCAGAAAGGCATTCTCATAGGCAAAGGCGGGGCAGCCCTTAAGAAACTTGGCACCGCATCAAGAATAGCAATGGAAGATTTCTTCCAAGAAAAAGTTTATCTCCGCCTGTTTGTCAAGGTTGACCCTGACTGGCGAGAGAGCAAGCGGGAACTTAAACGTTTCGGCTACGAATATTAAGATTTTATGGACGAAGAATACACAATATCAGAAGAGGAAATCCTGAACGAGGAAGCAATATCGGATGAGACTCCCATTGAGGATGACGGTGCCGAATTCAACGCGGGAAAATACTCGAAACTTCTTGGCGAGGAAAAGTTCAAACTTTCCGGAATGTTCAAGGACTGGTTCCTGGATTACTCATCATACGTAATCCTCTACAGGGCCGTGCCTCATATCGTGGATGGTCTGAAACCGGTTCAGCGCCGAGTTCTCCACGCCATGTTCCGCAAGGATGACGGCCGTTACACCAAGGTGGCAAACCTCGTCGGTGAAGCGATGCAGTTCCACCCTCACGGTGATGCAAGTATTCTCGGAGCGCTCGTCACCCTCGGCCAAAAAGACCTTCTTGTAGATTGCCAGGGAAACTGGGGTAACATTATCACAGGCGACGGCAATGCTGCGGGACGTTATATCGAGGCAAGACTTTCAAAGTTCGCCCTCGACGTGGTCTTCAATCCCAAAATCACCAACTGGATGACCTCGTATGATGGTCGTAACCAGGAGCCTGTGGATTTGCCCGTAAAGTTCCCTCTGCTACTTGCTCAAGGTGCGGAAGGAATTGCCGTAGGTCTTCAGTCCAAGATTCTGCCTCACAACTTCAACGAACTCCTTGACGCTTCAGTTGCCATTCTCAGGAACGAGCCATACGAAATCTACCCGGACTTCCCTACCGGCGGCATAATCGACTGCAGCCGCTACAACAGAGGAGGACGAGGCGGCGTTGTCAAAGTTCGTGCGAAAATCGAAAAGATAGACAAGAGCACAATTGCCATTACCGAAATTCCATACGGCAAGACTACTCACATGATAATCGATTCCATCCTCAAAGCCAAGGAGAAGGGAAAGATTAAAATCAAGAAAATCGATGATCTCACTGCATCGGAGGCCAATATCGTGATTCATCTGCCTAACGATGTCTCTCCTGACAAGACCATCGATGCGCTCTATGCATTCACAGACTGTGAGACCAACATATCGCCTAATGCCTGCGTAATCGTTGAGGGCAAGCCTCGCTTCTACACGGTAAACGACATACTCGAATATTCCACAAACCATACCCGCGAACTCCTTCTTCAGGAACTCCAACTTAAGTTAGAGGAACTGGAAACTGCTTGGCACTATGGTTCTCTTGAAAGGATATTCTTCGAGAACAAGGTTTATCTCGTTCTTCAGGAGGACACCCGCACCTGGGAGGGTCAATTGAAACTCATCCTCGAACGTATGCTTGAGTTCCAGGCACAGGTGAAACGTCCTATCGTTATGGACGACATCCTCAAACTCGTGGAAAAACCTGTGCGCAAAATCTCCAAGTTCGATGCAAAGGCTCTTGATACGAAACTCAAGGGCTATGAAAACGAGATGAAGCAGGTTCGCCACGACATCGAACACATCACGGAATACACTATCAAACATTTCGAAAGGCTCAAAAAGACTTACGGAGAGGCACATCTTCGCAAAACCATGGTCACCAATCTCGAAAACATCGCAGCCGCAAAAGTTGTGAGCAACAATGCCAAACTCTATGCGAACTTCGAGACAGGATTCGTGGGCATCGGTCTCAAGAAAGACGAGGGCACATATATTTGTGATTGTTCAGACCTCAGTGAAATCATCGTATTCCACGAAGATGGCTCATACGTCATCACAAAGGTATCCGAAAAGGCCTTTCTCGGTCAGAACATCATCCATCTGGATGTATTCGACCGCAACGACAAGCGTACTATATACAATGTCATCTATCGCCAGGGCAAGACAAGCATATACTATGCAAAACGTTTTGCAGTTACAGGCGTAACCCGCGACAAGGATTACAATCTTACAACTGGCGAAGAGGGTTCCAAGGTGGTTTATTTCAGCGCCAACTCCAACGGCGAGGCAGAAACCGTACACATCAACCTCAGGCTCAAGGCAAAACTCAAGAAGACCGCATTCGACTACGACTTCTCAAACCTTGCCATCAAGGGGCGCGCATCCCGAGGCAACCTCGTGACCAAGTTCTCAATCCAGCGCATTCTCCTCAAGAAGAAAGGTATCTCGACTATCGGAGGCAAGGAAATCTGGTTCGACAACGACATTCTCAAACTCAATGAAGAGGGACGCGGAACACTGCTTGGAGAATTCGTGGGCGACGACAAGATACTCGTAGTTTATAACAACGGAACATACTGCACCTGCACCTACGATGTTGTGAACAAGTTCAACGAAGGCATAATTCTCATACAGAAGTTTGACCCTGAAACAACATTCTCGGCGCTTTATTATGACGGCGAAGCAAAGGCGTTCTATGTGAAGAGGTTTAGTTTTGAGCAGACTGCCGACATCATAAGTTTCATCTCGAGCGGCAAAGGTTCATATTTCGTGGCACTTTCTTCTGACCCATATCCTACAATGATAATCAATTTCGGAGGAAAGAATGCAGGCAAGGCTCCAATAACAGAGAATGTCGAAGAATTCATCGGCAAGAAGAGCGTGGCTGCCAAAGGCAAGAAGGTAAGTCTCTTCGATGTCGCTTCAGTTGAATTCGGCGAACCTCTTGAAGTTGAAGAAGAAGAGAGCAGCGAGGCTGACTCTGAGGCTGACGATGCTTCGGGCGTTGAGAGTGCTGAAGGTGCTGAAGGCGTTGAGGTTGCAGATGGCGCTTCGGGCGTTGAGGGAGCTGAGGGAGCTGACGATGCTTCGGGCGCGGAGAAAACCGAAAGCGACACTTATAGTGTAGGTGATGTGATTGAATTCACCATAGATGAAAAGGGAGAACCCACGCTGTTTTAGCATCGTAGGTCTCCCCTGCTCAGGCAAGACCTCGTTCGGCCGACTGCTTTCTTCAGCGAAAGAGTGGGACTTGATTGATTTGGACGAGGAAATCTCCCGTCGAGAAGGCTGCTCCGTGCAGGAATACATTTCCAGAGCTGGTTTGACTGCATTCCGTGAGAAAGAAACTGCCCTTCTTAGGGAAATTCTCGATACCATATATAATAAGGGCACGAAGCCTATGAACAGCGACCTCCAAGCATCATGTTCTGAGAATAACGGCAGCAAACCTATTGTAATCAGCACGGGAGGAGGCATAGTTTTAAGCCCTGAAAACAGGGAACTGCTTAAAAGTAAAACCACGGTTATTTATCTCTGCCGCCCGCTTGAGGATATTCAGGAAGACATTTCGGATGAGGAACTGGAAAAAAGACCGATACTCCGAAGTTATTCGCTTGACGAGCTATATGATGAGCGCCACTCCCTTTACGAAGAAGTTGCAGATATTCTCATCAGTGACCCTTTCGGGCCATTCGGTCTTGAAAAGCTCGAGAAATACTAACTGGGTAAAGAATTGAAGATGCCTGTTTTGAGATATTGGATTTATGGAAACACTGGAAAGAGACATATTTGACAGGGCTGCGCTGATGCTTGGGGGCACTGCGATTGAAAAGTTCAAGAACACCAAGGTCATCATCTTCGGTATAGGAGGGGTTGGAAGCTGGTGTGCCGAAAGTCTCATCCGAACAGGTATAGGCAACCTTACCATAGTCGATTCTGATTGCGTTTCAATTTCAAATGTGAACCGTCAGCTGATGGCAACTGTAGAGACTGTCGGCCAGGTCAAGGTGGAAGCGCTCAAAACACGCCTGCTCGCCCTCAATCCACACGCAAACATCACTGCTGTACAGGCTGTATACAGTGAAGAAAATGCCGACTCATTCAATCTTGCTTCTTATGATGTTATCATAGACTGCATTGACTCACTGAAGAACAAAGTTCACCTCATCCTCAAGGCAACAAATCTCCCTAAGATATCTGATTGCTGCGACGAGTCCGATGCCAATTATGCCGAGGCTGAAACATCCCGCTCTCGTATTTCCCACAGACCAAGATTTTATTCATCTATGGGAGCGGCGCTCAAAATAGACCCGACGAAGGTGAGAACTGCCGAGTTTTGGGATGTAAAAGGTTGTCCGCTTGCTGCTGCCCTCCGCCACCGTATGCGCCACGCAAAGACCTTCCCGGGATGCAAGTTCAAATGCGTATATAGCGACGAAGTCTTTAATGCTCCCGGCTCACGCTCGGTCTTAGCAAACGTCCTTGCAGACCACGCAGTCGCCATAGAGGTCCTCGGCTCACGCAAGCCTTCTGAAAAAGACAGTGCCGACACATGGGCCTCTTCAAAGGCTCAAATCAACGGCTCTCTCGCCCACATCACCGCCATCTTCGGCTTCACCCTCGCCGGCCTCGTCATCAAAGACCTTCTATAGCGAAGCCTTCAAAATTTATTTTCGTTTGGAGAGGAGTTTTCGTAGAGGCTCATCGTAGAGTTTGAGAGCCGCATAGGCAAGTAGTACATTCCCCACTGCAAGTGCCACCATCAACATCCAGGTTTCGCCCGGAGTACGCCAGGTCTCCGGGAAGCCTATATAATAGTAGAACAAATACATAAAAGGATAATGTACTGCATAGAGAGGATAGGAAATGTCTCCCAGGAAACGGCATAGAGAAGTGCTTGCCCTGTCGGTGGTTGTTCCACTCGCCGCCATATATACAATCAAAGGAAAGACCACAATCACGCAAGTCACCTCATATATGCAATTCATTTTGCCAAGATTGGGAATAGAAAGAAAGATGACAAGCAGAATAGTGCAAATCCAAAAGGCTCCACGAATCTTCATAGGCTTGAACACTCGACTCATAAGTAAACCGCAAGAGAACGGAAACATCATTCTCAACAGGCCACCCCAAAAGTTTACACCCTCCAAAGTCCAGCCCATACCGATATTCCCGTAACCAGCAAGGTCACTAACACCTAAGACTGCAAACGCAATCCCTAAGATAACTACCCAAAGAGTCAATAACTTGGTAGGGAGACGGCGCAGCAACAAGGCATAAAAGATGTTACCGATATATTCGAAGAATAGCGACCAATGTGGTCCGTTAAGCGGGAACATCTCTCCGTTTCCACGAATATCGCTGCTTGCCCCCGGAATTTCAGGAATAAAAAACAGATGAAGCAACACTGCAATCATCACAGCCGATATCGTCACGTGAGTGCCATCCCACCTCGTGCCACCTTGAATAAAGAATGTCAGCACGCCAAGAGCAATACCTAGGACTACCATCGGATGCAGACGAATGAGACGGCGTTTAAAGAAACTCCAAACATTTAATCGTTTGTGTTCGGGGACAGTCTCTCCCCATCGGTCATCGTAGGCATATCCTACTACAAATCCCGACAAAATGAAGAAGAAATCGACAGCGAGATAACCATGACCTATAATCCAGGTATCTGCAGGAAAACATTCAAAGAGATGATATATAATTACCATTAATGCTGCAACGCCTCTTAATCCGTCGAGCAAATGATAATGTCGTTTTGAGTCTGTAATTGTAGCCATAGAACGAAATCGATTTATTTGGTTATGACAACTCGAATTGGTTGACCATAGTATCGTTCGCCATCATTGCCGCCGGCATCCTTCTTCGTTTCCCAAGTCCATTCGCAGTTGTCACTGAAATGTTGCATTTTGATAAGCAACACACAAATATATGGTATATATCTGTTATCTGCAAATTTACAGAAGTATGACGGGGGCAAACGAAAAACGGACAAACATTGTTTTGATGTTTGTCCGTTTTGGCTCCTCAAGTAGGACTTGAACCTACGACCCCCTGATTAACAGTCAGGTGCTCTAACC
>JABUTT010000206.1 GCA_021443515.1 Bacteroidales bacterium | reverse complement strand
CGTTGTAAATGATTGACACTTACATAAAAGCTTTCCTCGTAGGTATCTGCACCTCCGCTCCGATAGGTCCGGTAGCTATCTACATATTGCAGAAATCCATATCCAAAGGCCATCTGGGAGGCTTTCTGAGTTCAATCGGAGTTTCTATCATAGACACTCTTTATGCCAGCATCTGCCTATTCGCCCTCGGTTATGCCCAGGATTTTCTCGAATACAACAAGGAACTGCTTTTGATTGCCGGAGGGCTTGTGGTGATTATCGTAGGTCTGAATATGCTCTTCAATGACCCGTTCCGAAAGAAAGACAAGGTCTTCAAAGTGGAGGAAAAGGTGGAAAAGAAGCAGAAAGAGCGCGGAGTGGAGAAACGTGAGGCCGAGGCTTACAAGGAATTCAACAGCGACCAGCCCATAGTAAGCATTATTGACATCATCAAGAGCGGTCTTCTCGCCCTCTCCAACCCGGGAGCAATACTCGTGACCTTCGCTCTTATGTCGCTCTTCGGCATAGAGGCAATAGAAACTGGCGAGGGTTGGACCGTGGCCCCAATCATTCTGTTCTGCTCGGGAGGCATCGTGGTTTATTGGTTCCTTTTCACCTGGCTTATGAGTTATCTCGGAGGCAAAATCAAACTCAATGTCCTCGTGTGGATAAATCGTGTGTGCGGTGCCATTGTATGCATCTTCGGTATCGCCCTTCTCGGACAGGGACTGTACAATGTGCTGGTACTCGGCAAAGATTTCATAAACACAGGGATATTCCACAATGGAAATCTCATGGTAAAATAAACTGAATATGGCAGAAAAAAATACTAAGAAAGACCAGTCTGCAGACTTTCATCCGGTAAGAAAATCCATAGCCGGAGTGGTTATATGCAGCATTCTCATCGCAATCGTCGTATATCTCTCACTCACCGCAGGCACTCGTCACGGACAAGAAATCACAGTTCCCGATTTCAGCGCAATGGTGGTTGAAGATGCGACAAGAATTGCTGAAGAAATAGGAATAAAGGTTGATGTGACCGACTCGGCCTACATAAAAAGGATGGAGCGCGGAATGATATACCGACAGAATCCGGTTGCAGGCAGCAAGGTGAAGAAAGGACGCAAAATCCACCTCACAATCAACGCAATAAATGCAAAAATTGTGGCTGTTCCAAATGTCGTGGGCTACTCCCTCCGTCAGGCAAAGACTGAGATTCTCTCAAAAGGCCTGAGTCTCGGCAGGCTTTACTACATCCCGGATATGGCCACCAACAATGTTCTGAAACAACTTTACAAGAATCGTGAAGTCATGCCGGGGGAAGAACTCGAGAGTGACGAAGAAATAGACCTTATACTCGGCCTCAACCCAAATGACAATCGCACCTACATTCCAAGACTTTACGGCATGAAGTGGATTCAGGCAGGCGATTTGCTTCACGACGGCTCGCTCAATATAGGCAAGGTAACATTTGATGAAACCGTGAAGGACTATGGCGACAGCCTCGATGCAGTTGTCTTCAAACAGATTCCAAATCCAAGGGAAGCGAGCATACTCATAGGTTCGGAAGTGTCTATTTATCTTACACTTGACCAGACCAAGGTTCCAAAACCAGAGGCGAGCGTTGAAGCAGTCAGCGAAGATGTTGTTATAACCGACATTGATTAGCACCCAATGGCACTCAACCCACTTTTCCCGCAGGATGAAGAATTTGATGAGGGTGTTCTTCTTGAAGAAGAGGAGACAGCCTCAGGCGAGATGTTCGAGCATTTTCGCCTTACCGTGGATCGTGGGCAGGCTCCGCTGAGAATCGACAAATTCCTATCCACCCATCTTGAGAGTACCTCACGCAACCGTATCCAACTTGCGATAAAGGCCGAATACCTCCGCGTCAACGACAAGGTAGTGAAGGCTAATTTCAAGGTCGGTCCGGGCGATGTCATTACGCTTATGATGCCTTACCAGAGGCGTGGCATCGAGATTCTTCCGGAGAACATACCATTAAACATTGTCTATGAGGACGAGCACGTTCTAATCATCGACAAGCCTGCAGGCCTCGTTGTGCATCCCGGACACGGCCACTACAGCGGAACGCTTGTCAATGCCCTTGCCTGGCATTTCGGACTGAGGGAAAGTGTGGATGCAAGCGATTCACGGATGGGTTTTCTCGTCCACAGGATAGACAAGGACACATCGGGACTACTGGTGATTGCAAAGACAGAAGATGCGCAGTTCGGTCTTTCGAAGCAGTTTTTCAACCACACGATAACCCGCCGCTACACCGCCGTGGTATGGGGCAACATTCAGGAGGATGAGGGCACAATAGAGACAAACCTCATACGAGATCCTTCCGATCGTCTGCGTTTCAAGGCAATTCTCGACACCGAGCAAGGCAAGCACGCCATTACCCACTTCAAGGTAATAGAGCGTTTCGGTTTCGTCACCGTGGTGGAATGTCGTCTCGAGACAGGCCGTACCCACCAGATACGCGTTCACTTCAACTACATAGGTCATCCCCTCTTTTCTGACGAGAAATATGACGGGACAACCATACGCCAAGGGACGATTTACGCGAAATACCGTCAGTTCATTTTGAACTGTTTCAAGATATGTCCACGCCAGGCTCTTCACGCGAGATGTCTCGGTTTCATACACCCTGTAAGCGGCAAGGAACTCTATTTTGAGAGCCCTATGCCCGAGGATATGACTTCTTTAATCGAAAAATGGAGGAACTATGATAGGCGTATTTGATTCCGGAGTCGGAGGACTCAGCGTATTTAAGGAACTTCGCAAGGCACTGCCGCGGGAACGATATGTCTATTTCTGCGACAACGCCCACTGCCCATACGGCACGAAGAGTCAGCAATACATCATCGACCGCGCGGAAGCCATCACGAAATTCCTTATGGACAAGGGCTGCAACATCATTGTCGTGGCTTGCAACACAGCCACGGCGGCCGCAATAGCCCACCTCCGCTCGCATTACCCGGACTTCCCGTTCGTAGGCATTGAACCCGCCGTCAAGCTCGCGGCCGCCGTCACCTCGAAGAAGGTGATTGGCACCCTCGCCACTGCAGGCACACTCTCAGGAGAGAAATACGCCCTCGCACTCAACCGTCTGCCTGCCGACATAAAAGTGGTCGAACACATAGGCGAAGGCTTCGTGGAACTGGTTGAAAACGGAAAGTTCGAGGGTCCGGAAGTTGAAGAAGTAATAAAAAAGAGCCTCAACCCTCTTCTGGAAGCCGGTGCAGACGTTATAGTCCTCGGATGCACCCACTACCCTTTCCTCTCTCCTGCCATTGAGAAAATCGCGGGAGAAAATGTCACAGTCATCGACCCCGCCCCGGCAGTTGCACGCCGCACAAAGGACATCCTCCCTTCTTCAGACGGAATTTACGGCTTCGAATACTACGCCAGCGGTTCACCGGCAACCCTTGAAAAATTGCTTGAAACATTGGAATGAGAGTCAGCGTAATCATACCGAATTACAATCACGCCCGTTTTCTCGACGAGCGCATAAACTCTGTCCTCAACCAGACCTACCAAGACTTCGAGCTAATCATTCTCGACGACATCTCCTCCGACAACAGCCTCCAGGTAATTGAAAAATATAAAGATAATTCTCACATCTCGCATATCGTCTGCAATGCTTGCAACAGCGGATCATCGTTCAAACAATGGCGAAAAGGACTGGAACTTGCGCAGGGAGAACTCGTCTGGATTGCCGAAAGCGACGACTCGGCCGATGCCACATTGCTTGAAAAGTTGGTTTCAGCCTACGATGCCACGCCTAACTGCACCTTGGCATTCTGCCATTCGATGCTTACCGATGTCGAGGGCAACGCCATAAGCGTACATTTCAGGCAGAAAGCGCTGAAAAAGTGTACATTCAAAGACCTGTGCAGCCAAAATTATGTGGTAAATGCAAGCGGAGCCCTGTTTTCAAGGCAGGCAGCCCTCAGTGTTCCCGACGAATTTACCACTTACAAAGGTTGTGGCGACTGGCTGTTCTGGATTGAACTTGCACACCGTGGAGGAGTCGCAGTCGTTCCCGAAGCACTCAACTTCTTCCGCCAGCACGAAGAGAACACCACTTCCCTACTCAAGAAAAACGGCAGCAGACTGCTTGAGAGCAAGAAACTGAGCGACACGCTGCTCGGTAAAGGCTATATTTCGCTGATTGATTTCCTCAAAATCAAGATCTATAGCATAGCAACCGCAAAATATGGTTGCGATCTGCCCGATGAGACAAAAAATGAGATATTGAAGACCTGGGGTGACAACTTTTTCTGGTCTTTCCTCGCCGTCATTAAAAACACCCTCTTCAAAAAATAAGGGGCTATTTCAGAAGAAGTCTCAATATCTTCCATTCTCCGCTCACAGCAAGTCCTACGCAGAAAGGAACCAATGTCCATAAGCCTTTCAGGAGGGCAGAAAGAAATACATTTTCCACATAAACAGGGCATAACAACACACAGGCAAATACCACGACCATAATCAGGATTTCCTTGTAAATATCCTTGATAAAATCGATTAAAGAGAATTTGAATCCAAGTCTTATAAGCATGTAGTATGAGATTACGCCGTGAATGACGTAGGCTGCGCATACACACATGGAAAGTATAAAAATATCGCCGCCAAGGAATATGCCCAAAACTATGGCGATTATGGTGATTGTGCTGTTTATAAGTCCATTTATGAAAAGCAGACGGGTGTTGCCCAAACTCTGGAATATCGCCCCCGCTGCTGAATTGAGCATCTGAGGTATTATCGCCAGGGCAAGGAGTTGGAAGCACATAGCTGCATCTGACCAGTTCCCTCCATAGAGAATTTCAACTATCTCTTCATGGGCAAGCCAGGAATAAGCGGATATAATCACTCCCGTAAGGAAAAGCATTTTTACCAACTTGATAAATCTGGAATATATGGCCTTCTTGTCATCCTGGAAGTCTGAAAGTATGGGATGAAGCACGGGAGACACCACGCCGGCAAGGTTCACCACAGGGGTAAGCATAAGGTTATAAGCCTTGTTGTACTGTCCCAAAGGCGCCACGCCAATATATTTTCCGGTGAGAAGATTATCGAGATTCCTCGAAAAATAATTCACGAGGTTGAAAGCAAACTGATAGCCGGAATAGCCCCCTATCCTCTTGAGGAGAGCCCAATCCACCCTCCAAAAGAATTTCGGTTTCGTGGAGAAATAATTCCACACAAACTGAATGAAGGCGAAAAGCACGGAATACAGTGCCAAAGCATAGAAGCGAAAATTGTTCAACGCAAGGATGACGGTAATGACCGATGAAACAAGCGACGCAATTATCGTTCTCAATGCTATATCCGTAAAGCGTTTCTCTCGGTTTAACACTCCGTTCGGAACCATATTCAAGGCATTAAAAAACAGAGACACGCTTAGAATTACACCCAATCCGACATATTCTTTGTTTTCATAAAAATATGCAATCGGAAACGACAGAATAACAAAAAGCAGCATCAGGGCAAGCGAAATATAGAAAGAGAATGAAAACAGAGAGTCTATGTCCTTTCGAGTCAAAGTCTTATCCTGCACAATGGCTACACTCAATCCCACATCCGAGAGGGTTACGAAGAAGGTGGAAAAGACAGTAATGACCGCAACAATGCCGAAATCCTCAGGAGACAGGATACGCGCGAGTATAATATTCATCACGAGGGTGAATATTATTCTGGAATACTTGCCCACGGCGTTAATCAGCGCCGCAGTTTTTATACTTGTCTTACTCATACAGTCCCATCAATATCCTACAAGAGTCCAACATACGGCGAGCCTTCATCTTTTCCTTCGCCAAATTCCATTTATATGCCTTATCTGTGGAAACATCCTCGAGATGCTTTACCCTGAGGGCCGGACAATAAACCATTTTGAGTCCCGCAAGTTCACATTCCTTCGCGAGAATATCCTCCTCAAGATACAAAAAGGTTAAAGGATTGAAAGCATAATCCCTTTTTGAAACAAAGTCCTTTGAAAATATGTAGCAAGCTCCGTGAAGCACTGCATTTTCCTGCTCTATGTCCCATCCGGCGGAATCCACAGGAATCTTTGGATGAGAAATACCGAGCATACATTTAAGACGATAAGTTAAATATCTCCATGTAAAGCACTTATTTCTATAAATAAGATTTTTATAAAGAGCCGTAACCTCCTGCCTTGTCATAACGCTGCTTCGGGAAGGACTCTGGTGGACATTTGATTTTACGGCAAAAATATCCGGTCCCATCACGGCAAAATGATGTTTGGAGTATAGAGCACTGACCTTATCCATAAAATCCTTCTGCTCCACAAGCACATCGTTGTTCATTACGACTATAAAATCGCAATCCCTGCAGAGAACCTCATAGCCGGCATTGTTTCCTCTTGCAAAACCATAATTCTCGTTCAACAAAAGGACAGTAACATCATTATTCCCTTCATAATCCATCTGCAACTGCCTTCCACTGCCATCCGGAGAACAATTATCAACCACCACAATTCTTGTGTCAAATAACGACTTCCGCGACAGCCCAAGCAAGCAGGAAACAGCCTGACGAGTCATTTCAGGACAAAGGTAGTGCAATATGACAAAGCCGAACTTCATTTTGAAGCAATTTTATCTTGTTGCAAGTTTTATATAAAGTTCCAATGCATTATACAGCAGTCCCTTTTTGAACCATACAAGGAAGGAGTCGCGTTTCTCATCTACTCTTGAAACTTTATGCACGGGGTTATACTCGAACATCTCTGAATTTCGGGCGTTTATTCCCTTTGGAAGCAGACAATCCATCTCCAAACCCGACTCCCAAAGGCAATATGGCAGGGACAACTGGTCTCTGTGGCATACTTTCAATATAAGCTCACTCCATTTCTCATCCAAAGCGCGGACGAGTTTCGTGTTATGCGCCCTCAGAATCACATTTGACTCACATAAGCCCCGGTGACGCGGAAAACCTTTTGAGGAGAGGTACCTGACCGCCTTGAATAAGGGTTTGAATGATGCCTTTCCCGCAGCGAGACAAACCAGGGCCTCGTCGTATGCACAGTCCCTCGTCAGATGACACATGGTCGAGAACTGAACACCAGATTCGATTTTTTCGGAAATTATATCCCAGAAAGAGTTTGATACAATTTTAATGTTGCCGTCTATCCAAAGGCTGTACTCATAGTCTGGAAAATACAAATGAGGATTTGTCTTTGCAAAACGTGCCCGTTGAATAGAGTTCAGGCCCTTAATCGGACAGTCAAGAGAGCGAAGTTGCCATATTCCTTCCTTACCTTCAAACAGCGATACATCATCGCAAAGACATATCCAATCTGCGTCCGGGCACAAGACCTCAGGCAGGTACAAATTGTCATATCCTCCGGTAATACAAGTATATATAACCAATTTCTTCATCCTACATAAACTTCTTGAAGACTTCTGCGATGGATGGGTAGGTTGAGCGTATGTATGGCGGAAGAGAGCTCTTCGCAACCCACGCTGCCTTGTTGATGTCCTCCTCCCTCTGAGGTGTGAGGTCTGTCGGATTGGTGTAGAGCATATCGTACCACCAGGTATGCTTGAGGTGCCATTTCTCACATCTAAAGTAAATGTGGTCGGTGACGCAAATCAGTTCACGAAGTTTGAGGTCGTGGATGCCGGTCTCCTCCTCCACCTCGCGAAGTGCGCACACCTCAATATCCTCGCCCGGCTCCTGATGTCCTTTCGGCAAGTCCCAAAGATCATAGCGGTTAATGAGAAGAAAGTCCCCTCTGCGGTTGCTCACAAGGCCTCCGGCAGCATTAACCTCCACAAATTCCGAGCATACCCTCCTGTAGGTTGCTTCGGTGTCTGAAGACGGAATATAGATTTTCATCAGGGACGAGTTGCTCTCGAACATACTCACTAGTGTGGATATGTCAAACTTGTCGCCAAGATAGAAACAAATTGCGTTTGGGTCGGTGAGAGCATCATCAGTCGGCGGACAGATGACAATCGCACGCTTCTCGAAGTATATCTTATGCATACCTTCTAAATTATTACTACCTTTGCAAAGTTACAATAAACATTGGAATTATGTCAAGAACTAACATAAAATCAAAGAAAGGGATAGTGGGAGCGCCTCAGGCGAACTTCTATATGACATTCACGGACCCTCGCAATATCGTGAACATGCTTCCTGAGGACAAGCGTCAGGGAGTGGAGGCTGATTTTGACACCGCAACCTTTGAGGTACAGGGAATGAAGATGGGAATAAGGGTGAGCGAAAGGGTGCCTTATTCACGCATAGTTTACAGTGAGAACGGAGCCCCATTCGTATTTGACCTCACTCTCCACTTCGATGCCACACCGGACCCGTTCAAGACCGAGTTCAGCATAGATGTGGATGCGGAAATACCGATGATGCTGAAGCCTTTTGTAGTAGGCAAGGTTGAGGAGGCGCTGAACACCATCGTGGATGCCCTCGTGAGCGGAAAAATGCCGGATTTAAGCAATTTCAAATAGACAATACACCCCAAGATGGGACTTCC
>JABUTT010000131.1 GCA_021443515.1 Bacteroidales bacterium | reverse complement strand
TGACATAGTTCGATTTATGTCGTGGTCTCCATATAAGTACATTTTAAGTGGATATACACAATATTATCACTATGATCCATCTGATGTTTCTATGGAATTTGATAATTTGATGAGAATATATACTTGGGAAGGACATTTTGACCAATCTGCCGAAAATACTTGTTATCCGATTGACGAACCTGTCAGTAATTTGACGACTGATGATTTGGTATTGCTCGGAGACGGTGAAGCTCTTTCACTCTTAGGAATGTTATATTTTGAGAATAAACCTGAGGTGAAAGACGAATACAATATCACCGTTGAAATCAAGACGGATGATGACAGGGTTCTTACCGATACAATAAAACTTACTTTTTAGGTGCCTGAGGGCGATGCTGCACTCTGTTTGAGCCGTCACAAAATTAACAAAAGCCGACCTATCAAGGTCGGCTTTTGTTATCTTGGACGACTGCTATTTCTTGATGAAGCAGAGGGAGAGGAGGTTGATTAGAATGTAGCAGATGAAGGTGACCAGAATGAGGAAAGAGTAGTGGAACTTCATCACGATGCAAACTGAAATTGTGGCTACAACGCAGGTGAGAAGCACCCATCTCTGTACCATCGTTCTTTTGTCTGTGGTCTTGCTGAACTTCATACTGAACATAGGAATCTCGGCTACGAGAAGGAAGCAGATGAGAATGCTTATAGCGGGTATTGTCCAGGCGTGTGTAGCGATGAATACCAGGGAACCCCATCCCGCTTTGGTGCCTAAAAACACGCAGAATGATGCGATGAGTATGCCTGAAGCAGGAGTCGCAAGTCCTATGAAACTGCTGCTCTGGCGTTTATCGATATTGAACATTCCAAGCCTGAGTGCAGAGAATGCGGCAATCAGTAAGGCTGTGTAGCAGAATATGGGATTGTAAACACAATTGCTAATTCCAAAATGAAGCAGCATCAGGCTTGGGAGGACACCGAAACTTACGCAGTCGCTGAGCGAGTCAAGTTCCTTTCCAAGTTCGCTGCTGACTCCGAGAGCTCTTGCCACCATTCCGTCGAAAAAGTCGAAAACGGCAGCAAGGAGCATCATCGCCAAAGCCATCTCAATATTGCTTCTGTGCAGAAATACAAAACCCGCCACTCCTGAGAGCAGATTGCAAAGGGTTATGGTATTTGGAATATATTTCTTCATCAGAGGAAGACTATTTTATGCCGAGTTTCTTGCGGATTTCCTTAGGAATGGCATTCTTGTGAACAAGGATGTTGAGAGTCTTTGCCTTTACGAAAGTTTCTGAAGCATACCATATTCCTTTGTATGCGCCGGTCTCGCCCCAAGAGTTCTTGACCATATAGAATTTGTGGCCGTTCTGGTCCTGGGCAATACCGTAAATCTGCATTCCGTGGTCATCAGTCATATCTTTGCGGTCGAAATCAATCTGACGGCGCTCCTGTGTGACTTCCTCCCAGGTGTCCTCGAGAAGAGGTTTTTGAGGTGCTTCCTCAGCCTTGCCTGTCCAATGCTCCTGGTCAGAACCGGCCTTAGGCTTCTTGTCTGCATCAGGGTCAACTATGAGGGCGATACCGTTTCTTGTGAAGCCTTTCTCGCTTACATCAGTACCCCAGGCAAGAGTGTATCCGTTTTCGATGGCATTGTCAATCACAGCCATAAATTCATTGATAGGAAGGTTGTAGCTTGCATCCCAACGCCAGTTGTCGCAAACCTCAATCACGAATTGCTCATAGAATGGATGATGAGTGAAAGATGTGAGTGAAATATAGTCGTCGGGAACAATGCCGAGGGCATCGCGGAAGTTCTCTGGAGTGTATTTCTTGCCTTTGTATTCAAACTTTTCAGGAGCCACGCCGAAATATGCGTCGATAATGCCCTTCAGACCTGCCTTCCATGCGGTAGATAGGTTTTGACCTCTGCCCGGAACGCTTACAACAGCCTTGCAGAAGCCAAGGATGACTGCATCAACTTCTGCCTGCTGCGCAAGTTTGTAACCGTAGTTGAAACCATCATAGACACTTTCGGGAATGATGCCGTGGTCCTTTATGACGTGAAGCACATCCTCAGCGCTTGAGCCTGCGGCAAGACGAAGGCAACCGTCAAGATAGACATATTTGATACCTCTCTCATAATAACTGTTCTTTACAATGAACATATCGCTGAGGTCCAGGTCTTTATAGTCCTCGCCTTTGATGCGGATAACCTCACTCTCAAGGAAACTGAGTGTGGAATAGCACCAGCATGTACCGCTGCGGAACTGATTCTTTATTGAAGTGATAGGATTCTCCTTTACGGTAGTGAATTCGTAGTTGTGCTCTTTTTGTTGTGCGGCGACATTAAGGGAAATAACGGTCGCAAGGGCGATAAGGATAAACTTTTTCATACTATTTGAATATTTTTAATGTTTCTTTTACCACTGACCCGAATGCCTCATCGGAGGTTATACATTCAAGCGGAAATGCAAATGTAACTTTATTTTTATATAAAACAGCCGCAGGAAGCATGCTATCTTCATAGATAAGCAGTTTGACGGCACCCTTGGCTGGAATGAAGGCATCCGTTTTTTCAAGCGAATAATGCTCGGGACACTGCTCTTTGTAGAGACTGAAAGGAGCAACCCTCAACCCATTATTCTGGAGTGGAGTGACCTTCATCGAATCACTTCCCGTAGGAGTGTAGTTCTTGATACCGAGAGCATTGTTGAGGTAGTTGATGGAAGCTACCTTGGCCACGCTGTCTATTTGGATAGGGTAGATTTCCCTATATGCGTCCGAAGCGATGTAACTTCCCGATATTATGACATTCTTACTTTCATCGATTTTATTGCGCAGTCCTTCCGGAAGGGTTTCGAAGAAATATCTGTCCTTGTCGTTGAGGTTCATGCCGGTCTTAATCTGCTTTCCGCAAATGATGTCCGTAACCCAAGGCTCGTTTTTCTCGCCTTCCATATATGCGCTCGCGGATATGCTCTCCACAGGGTAGCCTGCCTCGAAAGCGGCTTTTGCGTGACGGAAGACATAATCGAAGTCATTGCCTGCAACTACATTTCCCGCTTTTCCATAGAATGATGCACCATGTCCCGGAAATTCGTCATTCGTATATTTTGACTTCCTGTCAAAGTTATACTGTTTTCCCACGAACGCAAGGTCTCTCTTGTAAGGCACTCCCGCATCCTCATCATAATTGAAGCCGGCAGTTTCCTCTTCCGCAAAATATGAGGCAGGGGCAATACGTGTAAAGTTGTTCACCACGAGTACAACCGAATCTCCCAGGTCGCAAACCTCTCCCGAAGCATCGTGACGAAGAGGCATGCCCGCAGCAAGAATCTCGCTGTCAAAACTCTTTCCGCCCTCGTTATATGCCGCTATGCAATAACTTCTGATTTCCCCGAGAGGTATGCTGTGGGTGTATGAATTATTCTTTACACGGGCAATCTCCCTGAAGGCCTTTCCCTTCCTTTCATAGACGATGTAACCCTTTGGGCGTGCAGTAGGTTCCAATCGGTCCTGAACAGCGTTCCATGAGAGTTTTACCTCCACATTCTCGTCCTTAACCTCCCCAAGTTCAGCCTTGAAGTCTTTTACGCCCATAGGTGTCACAATGTAAGGACAGCCGTAATGGTTAGAGATGTATTTTAACACGCCTTTGTAGATGGCACGGCAATAGACGAGTCTTCCATAAGGGTTGTTTCCCAGTACCATATCTGGAAAACTGAGGTGGGAGAAGCCTTCGAGGAGGACGGTGCTCGTGCCTGTCGTCCTGCTCTCTGAATAGGACCTGTTCCAAAGTCCCCTGCGCACGAATGCATCATCGAAGGTTTCGCGAAGGTCCTCGACTATCTGCGATTGAACCAGATTGCAGAGTTCCCTGTTCAATATTCTGTCCTCTTTGTTCGGGAACTTGTCTTTGTTGTAATGCTTCAGGGTGTAGATTACGAGGGTGCCAACATAGGTTGAGTCGGCAAGGGGAACCATACCGTCGGTGTGAAGGGCGAGAGCTACATCCACAGGCACATTCTTTCCTCCATCCCTGAGATGACGGTCTCTGTCGCTTCTCTCCAACACCCTTTTGGGATTGATTCTCGAGCCGTATGACAGGTTCTGTGTCCATAATCCCCTCGACATATAGTCATCCGTGTATTCCTTCTTTGCAAGTGTGTCTGAAGGACTGTTTCCCACATAAAATCTTGTGGGGGACACGAGAGAGGCATCCGCGCCATTGTCTTCAAGGTAGTATTTTGAGCCTTCGCAGAATCGAGGCATTCCGCTTCTTCCATAACCATTGCCCACCTTCACTCTGCGAATTATCCCTTCCTGGGAAACCTTGATGGTGTTGTCTCCTTCGGGGAAATAGAATTCGCCGAGCCATACGGGCATATCATAGGCCATGGTCGGATTGACCGTCAGTTTCTTGTCTGCCACTTCCACCTCGACAGCCGTGATTTTGGTCTGTTTGGAATAGGTGATGAAAACAGGGTATATGCCTTCCTCCGGTATTGAGAATTCAATTTCCCTCAGGCCTAAGGTCCCCTCTATGATGACCTCGTTATTCTGCACTCCTCTCTCTCGAGGCATGTAAATGTTCGCTCCGGCATTCTCGAGCATAGGGGCAAGATAGTCTATGGCAATGCTCTGGGAAAGAAGGTCCTCAACTATGCCGAAGAGGGGAGGACGCTGCCATCCCCAGGTGTCGTTGAGATTGTTGTGGTAATATCCGTGGCTGCCCCAGAGAGCGATATGACGTCCGTTGAGGCCCTTTGTGATGAATTTTTTGTCGTGGTCGAGTATGAGCATAGGACTCCTTCCCACAGCCAGTCGATTGCGGTTGCCGCTCGGACTTCCATTGTTTCCGAGAGGGGAAGTGTCGAGAGTCGTGATGTTGTCACTTCCGAGATAGATGTTGCCAACAGGGACCTTTGACCCCACGAGCCTCTTCCATGTCTTTATAAACCAGGCGGCATCTCCTTCCACAAAAGGGAAAGTACCTGCGTTCTGGTTGAAGTAAAAGTCGTATTTGTTTTTCTCTTTGACTACTTTCACGACTTTCACAGGGTCGTTTATCTGAATACCGGGAATTCTAACCCTAACGAGGGAATCGAGAATTTTCGATTGTGGTCTGTAGTATTTCGGATTGGTGCTGACGGTATTTTTAGGCGCGGCAAACACAGCCGTACCGAGTATCATAAGAACAATAAAGGCAATAAATCTTTTCATTATAACGCCTGCATAGTATAAAGTTTGGTATAGACTCCGTTTTTGCCGATGAGTTCGCTGTGGGTGCCGGTTTCGACGATGCGGCCATTCTGGAGTACGCAGATGAGGTCGGCATTCTTTATTGTTGAAAGCCTGTGGGCAATGGCAATTGTGGTCCTGTCGGCTGTGAGGCGGTCGAGGGCTTCTTGCACCAGTCTTTCACTCTCTGTGTCGAGGGCTGATGTGGCCTCATCGAGAATGAGAACAGGAGGGTTTTTAAGTATTGCTCTTGCGATGGATATTCTCTGACGCTGTCCGCCTGAAAGCATGCAGCCGCGGTCGCCTATGTTGGTGTCGTAACCTTCCTCCTTCTCCATAATGAAGTCGTGGGCGTTTGCAATTTTCGCCGCTGCAATCACCTGCTCGCGGGTTGCTCCTTCAACTCCGAAGGCTATGTTGTTGAATATGGTGTCGTTGAAGAGGATTGCTTCCTGATTCACATTTCCTATCAGGCTGCGAAGGCTCTTTACCGATATGTCCTTTATGTTGACGTCGTCAAACCATATCCCTCCCTCGGTGGCATCCCAATACCTTGGAATGAGGTCCACGAGAGTAGTCTTGCCCGAGCCACTCTGGCCCACGAGAGCCACAGTCGAACCTTTTTTGATTTCAAGGTTGATGTTGCTGAGCACATTTACTTCGCCATTGTAGGAGAAAGAGAGGTCTTTGATGCAGATTTTGTCTTTGAGATCGGTAACCTTCACCGGATTCTCGGCCTCCCTGATGTTGTTCTCCGCATTGAGAATTTCGTCAATTCTTTCCATTGAGGCAAGTCCCCTCGGAATGAGGTAGCTTGAACGCGCTATTTCCTTGATAGGTGCAAGCACACTGTAGAGAATTACGAGATAGAATATGAATGTAGGCGCGTCAAATGAGGATTTCTCCGAGATGATGAGAGTGCCTCCGAACCAGAGAACGACCATAATCATAATTGTTCCGAGGAACTCGCTGAGCGGATGCGCTGCACTCTGGCGTACTGCAACTCTGGTCGATGCCTTTCTATTTGCCTCGTTGAATTCTCCAAAACTCTTCTTCATCTTGTTCTCGGCAACAAAGGCCTTGACTATTCTCAGTCCGCCGAGGGTTTCCTCAATGTGGGAGAGGGTACGACTCCATTTCTGCTGTGCATCAAGGCTCTGGGCACGGAGCTTTCTTCCCGCTATGCCTATGCCCCACGCCATCACAGGCACTACAACTATGGTGAAGAGGCTGAGTTCCCAAGAGGTGTAGATGAGGGTTGCAAAATAGAAAACAATGAGGATTGGATTCTTTATGAGCATATCGAGAACACTCGTAATCGAGTTCTCAACCTCGTTCACGTCTCCCGTCATCCTTGCCATAATGTCGCCCTTTCGCTGGGAAGAAAAGAATCCCATCGGGAGATTTAGGATTTTGGCGTAGAGTTGGTTGCGGATGTCCCTTACGATACCTGTCCTTATAGGCATCATGACTGCGGAAGAGCCGAAGTAGCAGGCAGTTTTAAGGAAGGTTGCGACTCCAAGGAAGCCGCCGAGTATGAGAAGCGTGTTGCTCGCACCGAATTTGTCGATAAGGGAGGTGACATACCAATAGGCATTGTTGAGAGCGATATCCTTGAAATCATAGCCCGGAGTGTTCCAGTCGATGAAAACATAGACGGTTTTGTCTATACGGAAAAGGATCTGCAACACAGGTATTATGATGGTGAACGAGAATATGTTGAATATCGCCGAGAATATATTCAGAACCACCGAGCCCCCGAGATAACCCTTGTAAGGCTTGATGAATCTGTTTATAACTTTAAAGAAATCCTTCATCTTAAAAATTTGTATTAAATCTAAACGGCTTCTAACTTATTATTTTTTCTATAAAACGGAATATCAATATGATACGGCTGCGAAGAACGGAGTAGTCAAGGCTTTCCGCATTGTCGGACGCCTTGTTGGTGCGGAATGTTATTCCGGAAGTGAATAGTAGGGCGGTCTTGCCACCATCAACAAACGGACGCTGGTCGGAAAGTCGGGAAAAGACAGAGGTGAACGATTCGCTGCCATAATATGAGTAGGAGAGTTCGAGCCCTGTTTTGTAGAAGCGGTTGCATTCCCCGAGAAGATTCTTGTCGTCACCTTTCAGACGATTCTGACCGAGCATTATCATATACTTGGGATTGTTTGAGGAAAGGGGAGCGAAGGTTGAACCTATCTGCTCTATGTTTATGACCTCCTCCACATCCTTCAGGGTTATTACCCTGCCAGAATCCGGGTCGCGCATAACTCCTTTGGCAAGGTCTTCATAGAGAGCGTATGCTCCCTGAAGAGAGTAGTTGTGGGCATCCAGGCTTACGAAAAGCAGGTTCTTTGAAAAAACCTCGCCGGTTATCATCTTGTGGGTGTAGAACATCCTTGCGAGCGAGATTAGGGCGACTATGCCGCTGCAATCGCTGTCCGCGCCTCCATAGAGCGTTCCGTCAAGCGTGCCGTGCCCATCGTGATGGGTGAGGATAATCACATATTTGTCCGAAGGTTTTTTTCTGTTCGCCCCAAGGAAACCTATGATGTTGTGGCCCACAAGTTGCAGTGGAGAAGCGAAATTTTGCTTTTGGTCTGATATGGAGTTTGCCATCTCGATATTGACATCAAACGAGTGCATGAAACTGCCTCCGACAGGCTTCAGTCCGGCTTCTTTGAAACGCCTGATGACGAGCCACTCCGCCTCGGTATTGCCCGCTGTGCCACAAAGGCGACCTGCGCACACCTTGCTTGAAAGGAAATTCACGTCCGTACGGAGTCGGGCCTCTTTCAGTACACTGTATGCAAATTCCTGCCCCGTCACATAGGCTTTAGTGGCATAAGCATCTATGCAAAGGATGAAAATTATAAATATAGAAATGATTTTTTTCAAAAAATCCGCAGTTAATGACTATATTTGCAACTTACGTACATCTCGCGTGTGCGCACGACACACAGCATACAAATTTAGATAAAATTAGGCATGTATAAAGCATTTGCAAGGAAAATTTTTCTGCTGATTGCGGTTTTTACCCTTTCGGGAGGGCTTTTGCGTGCCCAATATGACACCAATGTCTTTTATCTCAGGGGACGGCAGGCTCTTGCCGACGGCCAGTATGCCCGTGCCATAGACAACTTCAACATTCTCGCCCGCCTCGACACCTCCGCCTACCAGACTTTCTTCTTCAGGGGCATTGCCAAGTACAATCTCGGAGACATAAGGGGAGCGGCAAAGGATTTCGACCATTCAATAGCCCTTAATCCTGTCTTTACTTCAGGCTACCACTACAGGGCCGTGACATACGCCCGCACAGGTGACTATGAAAAGGCTCTTGAGGACCACAATAGAAGCATAGAACTGCGTCC
>JABUTT010000117.1 GCA_021443515.1 Bacteroidales bacterium | reverse complement strand
CAAGACCAGAACCAAGACCAAAATCAGAACAATCAGGATCAAAATCAGGGACAGGCTCCTCAGCAGATTTCTCAGGATGCGGCCGAAGCCATGCTTCAGGCTATAGACGCCAAGGAAAAGCAGACCAAGGACAAGGTTGATGAAAAGAAGGCGGCCGTCCTTCAGGGCAAGCAGAAATTAAAGAACTGGTAAGAGGTCTAAAAACACAGAAAAGAAAGCAGAACAGGCAGCATATATGATAGGAAACACTATAAAAATACTTAAAACGGCGGTGGCATCCATAGCCCTCGCCCTCTTTTGTTTTCAGGCTCGGGCAGAGGCTAAGTTTACCCTCTCCGCCCCTGCCGTGGTATCCCAGACCGAACAATTCAGGATTACCTTCACGATTGATGGCGACCAGTCCGTCAAAGATTTTGCGTGGGATGGAACCAACGATTTCGAGGTGGTTTGGGGCCCGTCTGAAAGCAGTTCATCAAGTTTCCAGATAATAAATGGAAAGACATCCAAGAGTGTTTCAAAATCCTATTCCTACGTGCTTCTGCCCAAGAATACAGGTTCGTTTACCATACCTGCCGCAACAGCAAGGGTCGGAAATTCCACATTGACCTCAAACACGGTGAGAATTGAGGTTCTTTCAGCTCAGGATCCTTCTTCAAACTATGGTTCATCCTCATCAGGACAGTCTTCTTCCCAAGGTCAGTCTTCGCAGCCGAGCCAGTCTCAGGCAACCTCATCTCAGGCTTCGGACCTCTTTATGACCCTCGAACTCTCAAAGAGAAATGTGGTTGTGGGGGAGAGCATAACTGCGACTCTCAAACTTTACCAGCGTACCAACATTGTGGGTTTTGAGAATGCTTCCTTCCCTAAATTCGAAGGCTTCTGGTCGAATGAAACATACGCTCCGAACAACATAGAATTCTCTCGTGAAAACTACAACGGAGTGCCATACGATGCCGCAGTGCTCAGACGTTACACCCTCATTCCGCAACACTCAGGCAATCTCACTATCGCTCCGGCAGAACTTGTGGCTCTCGTGAATGTGCGCCGTCGCAGCACCGGAAACAGCCTTTTTGACGATTTCTTCGACACAGGTTACAGCCAGGAGCGCAGAAGGCTTTTAACCAAGGAATGTGTGGTCAAGGTCAGCGAACTGCCTGCAGGTGCACCGGCATCTTTCGCAGGAGCAGTCGGCACCGGTTTCAAAATTTCTGCTGCCATCAGCAAGGATGTGCTTTCAACTCACGAGGCTGCCGTCCTCAAGGTCAGACTTTCAGGTACGGGCAACATTTCCCTTGCAAAGGCTCCGTCCATCCAATTTCCTCTCGATTTCGAGTGCTATGACCCAAAGAGTGTGGAAAATCTTGCTGCAAACTCGATTTCGGGCACAAAGACTTACGAATATCCGATTATTCCACGCAGCAGCGGTGACTTCGTGATAGACCCTGTGGAATACACTTATTTCGACACTTCCACAAGAAAATATGTCACTCTCGCGACTGATGCCATACCTGTTACCGTACTAAAAGGCGCGGGCGATGATAATGTCGCAGCAACTACTCCGGGCCTCACCCGTCCTTCTTCCGAAGGTGTTCGTTCCCTTGCCGAGGATATTCGTTACATTGCAACAGGCGACCCTGAATTCAAGGTTGCAGGCTCGTTCTTCGTGTTCAGTCCAATATTCTGGGGCATCATTCTCGCTCTTGCAATAGTTGCCGTGATACTTGCCATAGTCCTTCGTCGTCTTGCCGCCGCTTCAGCCGATGTGGTTGCAACGAAGAACCGTAAGGCATCGAAGGCCGCTCTCGCAAAACTCAAACTTTCAAAGAACTATCTCGACAGGAACATTCCGAGCGGCTTCTATGAGGAACTTCACCGTGCACTTGTTGGCTATGTGTGCGACAAACTCGGTATGCCTATCAGTGAATTCACAAAGGAGAATGTTGCATCCGCACTTGCAGCCCAATCCGTGCCTCAGCAACTTATAGACAAATATCTCGACATCCTCAATGCCTGCGAAATCGCTCGCTATTCACCTTCGAGTGAGGCCGGTGAGATGGCTGCAAACTATGAGGATGCACTAAATGTGATTACTTCAATGGATTCTTACATAAAGAGCACCAAGGCTGGTGCAAAGAAGACTTTTCTTATGGCCCTTCTTCTTGGAATTGGTCTGGCAACGCTCCCCGTCCTTGATTCATCGGCGGCGGAAAGCAGGGCTGACAGCCTTTGGAATACCTCTGTTGCGGCTTATTCCGACGGTCGTTTTTCCGAGGCTTTGGATGGATTTGCTTCCATATATAATAATGGTCTCGAAAGTCCGAAACTGCTTACCAACATAGGAGATTGCCACTACAAACTCGGAAACGAGGCGTACGCTGTGCTTTTCTACAAGAGGGCTCTTCGTCTCGATCCCGGCTTCAAGGATGCAAAATACAATCTTGAAATTGTGGGTGCCACTCTCCGTGACAGGATAGATGTGGTTCCCGAGTTCATTTTCAAGACTTGGAACAATGCCGTCTGCTATTCTCTTACGAGCAATGCCTGGGCTGTTCTGTGTGTGGTTTTCTTTGTGATTTTCCTCGTTTGCCTCGTGCTGTTTATTGCGGGCAGACGCTCATCTGTCAGGAAAACAGGCTTTTTCACAGGTATCGTAGCCCTGTTGCTTTCTCTTCTCTGTCTTGCTTATTCGGCAAAAATCCGCAAAGAATACAGCGTTAAGGACGAGGCAGTGATTACGATGGGAGTTGTAAGCGTCAAGAACGCGCCTGCTTCTTCAGGAGCCACAGACCTCTTTATTCTTCACGAGGGCACGGTAGTCCGTATTCTCGACCGTGTCGGCAGCTATTACAATATAGAAATTGCCGACGGCCGTAATGGATGGCTGCCGGCAACCTCTATGGAAGTTATTTAAGGAGTGGACTGTCTTTGTCCTTCTCTGCTTTTGATTACAAGATTTGCCAGATAACGGTAACTTCGTCTGTGACATTGATGTCCTCAGGGTTGATTGCGGCCTCGATGGAGTCGTTTGCGTAAGCCATTGCCTTCAGCGACATACTGTAGGTCGAGCGTGAAACATAGTCGTTTCGAGGCACGTTGTATTCGATTTTCTGGACAGCTCCGAGATGGCAACCAACCTGCTCGCAAATGGCTTCAGCCTTTTTTCTTGCATTACCAACTGCATCTTTCAGCACCGCTTCCTTTATAGGCTCAGTGTCCTTGATTTTGAAACTGATGCTGAATGAAGGGGATGCGTCGCAGGAAACAATGGCTCCGAGAACCTTGCCAATGAGTTTCTGGTCAAGTTCAAATTCGATTGAGAGGTATTGAGAGCAGTTGTAACCCACGAAAACGTCTGTCCAGACATTGTCGATGTTCTTTCTTTCATTCTGGGCGTAAACATTGAAATTGCTGGTAGTCAGAGCCTCTTTATTGAGTCCGCAGGCTACTATGGCTTTTTCGAGGCGATTGATTTTGTCGGTGTTTTCCTTAATCGCCTTCTCGTAATTCTTGTTTAAGGAAGAAACGGTAAAATTTATTACCGTGCGGTCCGGGGTGGCACTTGCACGACCTGTTCCCTTGACTGTGATTGTACGAACCTGGTGCGGTCTTGGAGAGTCCGCTGCATTTGCTATACATACACTTGAAATAAGCAATGCGATGATGATGGCAATTTTCTTCATTTTTCTAAAAATCATTATATTTGTAAGTTAATAATTACAAAGGTATGAAAAAGAACAGCATTAAGGCCAACTGGCCAAAGTATCTGCTTCAGTGGGGAATCCTCATTGCACTAATCGTATTCCTTACAGGTATCATTCCTCTAAAGGATGCTGCAGACCCTGAAAGACTTTGCCCTATGGGCGGTCTGGAGGCTCTTGCAACATACGGTTCAAGAGGTTCTCTTCCTTGTTCGATGTCTTCTCTCCAAATTGTCATGGGTATTGCGCTCGCAGCTGCTGCAATTCTTTTCAGCAAACTATTCTGCGGCTATCTTTGCCCTGTGGGTGCGGTTGAAGACCTCATTATGAAGGGTCGCCGCAAAATCAGGATGAAAAACATCACTGTTAGGAATGGTTCAATCGCTGACAAGGTACTCCGTATCTTCAAATACATTCTGTTGTTTTACATATTTTATGCCACAACCGCTGCAAGCGAACTTGCCTGCAAGCAATTTGATCCTTATTATGCTGTTGCAACGGGCTTCAAAGGCGAGATTATCCTTTGGCTTTCAATAGCGATAGTTTCCGTGGTAGTTGTCGGTGCAATCCTCGTTGACCGCTTCTGGTGTCGTTATCTTTGTCCGCTCGGAGCCATCTCGAACACTCTCAAATTCTGGGTATGGGTGGTAGTGATTGCAGGTGGATGGATTGGTCTCAATGCACTTGGATGCAACATCCCTTGGTGGTATCAGTTCGCCCTTGTTTGCGTTGTTGGTTATCTTCTCGAGATTTTCCGTCAGCCAAGACTTCAGGCTATACATATTATTAAAGACAGTGCAAAATGTACGAATTGCGGTGCCTGCGTGAAGGCTTGCCCTTATGGTGTAGATGTAGCAGGAGCAAAAGGCGGTGTGGTTCCAAGCGTGGATTGCACTCTTTGCGGCGAATGTGTTGCAGCTTGCAATTGTGATGCCGTGGCAGTTGCTCCTTGCGGTGTCAAGAATGTTGATTCTGTACGCATTATCGGCAAGTTGATTCCTGCTACTCTTGCAGTCGTTCTCACCCTTGTGGGAATATGGCTCGGAGGCAAAATTGAAATGCCGACAATCAATGAAACCTGGGGTATCGAGCAGGTTGACGAAGAAGGAAATGTGACTCCTCTTGTGGATAAGTCAACTCTCAAGAGTTTCAGGATGGATGGTCTCCGATCAGTAAAGTGCTATGGCAGTTCAATGGCTCTCAAAGGACGTCTTGAGCGTATCGCCGGCATTCACGGAGTAAAGACATTCGTGGGCAAACACGAGGCAGTTATTACCTACGATCCTGCAGTCATCAGCGAGGATAAGGTACGTGAACTTCTGTTTGTACCTTCAATCTTCCGTGTACTCACTCCTGACCATAAGGCTGTTGACAGCGTGAAAATTTACACAATCAGAGTTGAGAAGATGAGCGACAAACTCGATCTCAACTACTTCGGTCTCCAGCTTCGTCAGGCAGATTCCCTCATCTATGCTGTTCAGAGCGAGTTCGCCTGCCCTCTCATTGTCAGGGTATATGCTCATCCTTCAACTAATTATGACTCAAAATGGTTTAAGACTCAGGTTGAGAAGAAGGTGCTTGCAATGCCTGTTCACGGCGGTGGTGTGAAAGAAACTCCTGTAGACTTCAAATATGTAAAGATGGAAGACGAGATTTCATACATCGACACTCCAACCCTCATCAAGAGGCTCTTCAATCCATTCAAGGCAGAGTTCAAAAGCAGGGTTGAGCAGTACGAAAATGCTCGTCAGTACAAATATGAAATAGTTGATCCGGGCTACGAAAAGCCAATCATAAGCCGTGTTATGCCGTTTGTGAGCAACCACCTTTCAAAGCACGATGGAGTAATCGGAGTCTATCTCAACCTCAACGAAGACCTCCAGCCTGCAATTATGGTTCGCTTTGCCCCTCCAATGACAGGCGACAAGATTTGGGAACTTCTCACAATGCCTGAGTGGACCATCACCTATGGTCCTGATGATGTTCGTACCGTCCCTGCAAAACTCGGCTTCGACACCCCTGGCGTAGTAAAAGAGTGGTAAATAGCAGAGTGGCGGTCGCCACAAAGAGATTTCGAAAAAGTAGCAAAGAGATTCAAAAAAGTAGCTTCTGGTGGGGCTACTTTTTTGGTTCTACGTGGATGATGATGTGGATGTCGTTGCCAAAGTGAGCCTTCATCCTCTGTTCAATGTCCTTGGTGAGTTCGTGAGAATCGGCGACGCTCATTGTAGGTTCGACTCTGATGTGGACTTCTGCAGCAATGCTTGCGCCTATTCTTCTGGTGCGAAGGTTGTGAGGGTCGGTGACTGCCGGATTTTCGGTGATGACATCCAGGATCTCTTTCTGAACATCGTCTGGAAGGGATTTCTCGAGCAAATCATTTACTCCCGGGAGGATAATCTCAATTGCAACCTTGATAATCAGGGCGCTTACAACGAGTGCCGCGATAGGGTCGAGAATAATCCATTTGTCGCCAAGGATGAGGGCTGCACCAATGCCCAAGAAGGTTCCGATTGATGAAAGTGCGTCACTGCGGTGGTGCCAGGCATTTGCCTCTGTGGCAGGAGAGCCTACCTCACGTGCGACTTTTCTTGTAACCCTGAAAAGAACTTCTTTCGTAAGGATTGAAAGAGCGGCTGCGACAAGGGCTATGAAACCCGGTCCGGCTATGTCCTTGCCGTTCCAAATGTCGATTGCTTTTTGGACACTGCTTACGAGAATGCTTACCCCGACAAAGAAAAGACAGGCTCCGATGACTACGGTGGCAAGAGTTTCAAACTTGCCGTGGCCGTATTCGTGCTCGCGGTCGCGTGGCTTGGATGAAATTTTTACGAAAATCAGCACAATGACATCGGTCACAAAGTCGCTCAGGGAGTGAACTGCATCTGCAATCATAGCCCCACTGTGACCGAGAACTCCTGCTGCGAACTTAAATAATAGCAGGAGGAAATTGACGATGGACCCTGCGAGAGTCACTTTTACGATTTTACGATTTCTATCCGTGGTTTTCATAGAAATTTCTTTATATGTTTCTTTTTGACATTCTGTTTGTGCTCAGTCATATAGAGTTGTGGCTATAGTCCTTTGCAGTCGAATACAAATATACCAAAAAATTATGTTACATTTGCATAATATATATTATTCAATATGAAAGGCATCGTACTCGCCGGAGGTTCCGGAACGCGACTCTACCCGATTACAAAGGGTGTCAGCAAGCAACTGCTCCCTATTTATGATAAACCTATGGTGTTCTATCCTATTTCCGCACTCATGCTTGCGGGAATCAGGGATATTCTCATCATATCGACTCCTGCAGACTTGCCGGGTTTTCGCCGACTTCTCGGAGATGGTAGCGACTATGGGGTGAATTTCGAATATGCGGAGCAACCTTCTCCGGATGGCCTTGCACAGGCGTTCATAATCGGGGAAAAGTTCATTGGAGACGATTGCGCGTGCCTCGTTCTTGGCGACAACATCTTCCACGGAGCAGGTTTTTCTGCACTTCTGGAAAATGCCGTGGAGACTGCCGAAAAGGAAGGCAAGGCGACTGTGTTCGGCTATTGGGTAAGTGATCCCGAGCGTTACGGAGTTGCCGAGTTCGACAAGGCGGGCAACTGCCTGAGCATTGAGGAAAAGCCGAAGGAACCAAAGAGCAATTATGCTGTGGTGGGCCTCTATTTCTATCCAAACAAGGTTGTGGAAGTGGCAAAGACCATCAAGCCTTCCGCTCGCGGAGAACTTGAAATCACAACTGTAAACCAGCGTTTCCTTGCGGACGGAGAACTCAGGGTTCAGACTCTCGGAAGGGGGTTTGCGTGGCTCGACACAGGCACACATGACTCTCTCGTTGAGGCTACAAACTATATTGAAACCATTGAAAAACGACAGGGACTGAAGGTTGCCTGCCTCGAAGGCATAGCGCTGAGCAAGGGTTGGATTACTCCCGATAAGATGAGGGAAATCGCCAAACCAATGCTCAAGAATCAGTATGGACAATATCTGATGAGAATTGCCGATGAGGTGGAAAAGGGAGCCCTTGACGCTTCGGTGGATGTTTTTTAAGAAGAGGTAAGGTTTCCGGAAGCCGGAATACAAAGCAGTTATGAACGTAATAAAAACAGACATAGAGGGGTTGGTTATAATCGAGCCGAAGATATTCGGAGATAGCAGGGGCTATTTCTTCGAATCCTTCAGCGCCCGGGATTTTGCCGCTCAAGTTGACCCGAATGTGATTTTTGTGCAGGACAATCAGAGCTTTTCGTCTTACGGTGTGCTCCGCGGCCTGCATTTCCAGAATCCTCCTTACGCTCAGGCGAAACTTGTGAGGGTTATTTCCGGCAAGGTGCTTGACGTGGCTGTGGATCTTCGCAAGGAGTCCAAGACCTTCGGCAAATATGTGGCAGTTGAACTTTCGGGCGAAAATCATCGTCAGTTTTACATCCCGAGGGGTTTTGCTCACGGTTTCGTGGTGTTGAGCGAGACGGCACTTTTCCAGTACAAGTGTGACGAGTTCTATCATCCCGAGGCAGAGGGCTCGATAATATGGAATGACCCCGATTTGGCAATAGCCTGGCCCATTCCTGCAGAGGATATAGTGCTTTCCGCAAAGGACAAGGTTCACCCTCGTTTCAAAGATATTACTTCGCCATTTTAGAGATTCGCATATAGAAGCCATCAGGCAAAAAAGCATAGAAGCATTTAAGCAGGCAAACAAGAAGTCGGGCAAAAAAGCCGTTGACATAAAAATATATAAAGCCATGAGCAAAAGAAATATAGTGATCACGGGAGGTGCGGGGTTTATAGGTAACCACGTTGTGCGTCTTTTTGTGAACAAATATCCCGAGTACAACATCATAAATCTCGACAAACTAACATACGCGGGCAACCTTGCCAACCTTAAGGATGTGGAGGACAAGCCTAACTACAAGTTTGTGAAGATGGACATTTGCGATTTCGA
>JABUTT010000014.1 GCA_021443515.1 Bacteroidales bacterium | reverse complement strand
CAAAATCAGGCAACAACATCTACCTCGTCTCAAACGAATTCTCCCCTTCTGCAACCTTCGGCGGAACTCTCGCCATTGACCGCCGTCTAACCACAGTGGGTGTTTGCAACAAATTCCCCGCACAGACTATTGCTGCAGACTTCGCTGAATATCTTCGGGGCAAAGGGATCCAAAGCGCCTATCCGGCACGGGATATCGAGAACTCCTTCAAAGTTCAATCCCCTTACAGCGTAGAGGCCCCCGAAAACCTGACAGAGATTGTCACAACCCTGTCGCCTTCACTTCAGGTGATAATCAAAGAAACCCTCAACAACTCCAACAATCTCTTCGCCGACACCATTATCCGCTATCTCGGAAGGAAATTCGGCGACAACGACAGTTTTGAAGAATCTGTCCTGAGCGAAGAGAGAATACTCGACAACTTCCTCGGCATAGACTTCTCCAAAATCCAGGTTATGGACGGAAGTGGCCTGAGCAGGCGCAATTTCATCTCACCGAGATTCTTCTGCCACTATCTTGCGCAAATGAGCAGGACAGATGTGTTTGAGGCCTTCCTTGAGGCCCTGCCATCCCAAGGCTATGGCACCCTGGCGGATATGCCATTCCTAAGCAATCATTACATCGTCAAGGCTAAAAGCGGTTCTCTGAATGGGGTAAGATGTTATGTAGGCTATCTCATTCCGAACAATCCGAAGGAGGACAGTCTCTGCTTTGCAATAATGGCAAACAACTTCACTTGCCCTCAATCAAGGGTAAGAACAGTAATCTATAATTTCCTCAATAAATTTTAGGAAAACCCCTTGGGGAACAAACAGCGTTTAGAACAGTCTTGAGGACTCGTCAAGCTGTCCCAGGACTATTTCCATAGTGGATTTACGCACCAATGAAGAGAAATTGGTGATGTGGTAGCGTCGGCAGTATTCCTTGATGGCCGACAATTCATATTCATTGAAACAGATGGTCTTTCTGTAACGATGAATGAGATTCTCTTTTGAGACAAGGTTCTGCTGGGTCGCTGCAAGCGATTTTGAAACTTTTTTCTTCTTTGCCATAGGTGTTAAATGCGTGACTCTTACAAATATACATTATTTTTATTATCTTTGCATAATTTATATGCTATGAATCAACAAACAATTAAAAAACCATATATTTTTGAAGGGAAAGGGCTTCACAGCGGCAAAAAAGTGAAGATGACGCTTCTCCCCGCTCCCGAGAATTTCGGTATTCAGTTTTCAAGGACAGATTTACCCGGCAGCAGCCTTATCGAGGCTATTGCAGACAATGTTTCCAATACAGCACGCAGCACCACTCTCACAAGTCCTGACGGCACTGCATCCATAATGACAATCGAGCATTTGCTGTCGGCTTGCACAGGTCTGGGCATCGACAACCTGCTCGTGGAAACCGACAACATCGAGGTTCCAATCCTTGACGGCAGTGCAAAGCCTTACATAGATGCTATATGCCCTGACGGTCTCCAAAGCCAGAATGCCGAGCGAAAATACATTGAAATCTCAGAGCCACTCGAGTTTATAGACGAGCAGAAAGGTTCCTACATCAAGATAACACCTGCCCCCGTTCAATCTTTCCACTGCACGATAGACTTCAACAGCAAGGTTGTGGGCGTGCAGGATGCAGGCTGGAAAGAAGGTGAAGACTATGCCACTGCCATCGGTCCTTGCCGCACCTTCGTCTTCTTCCACGAAATCGAATACCTGTTTGCAAACGGACTCGTAAAAGGCGGCGACGTTGACAACGCAATAGTAATAGTCGAGCATCCTGTTCAAAAAGAACAACTTGAGAGGATGTCGCAACTGTTCGATGTGCCTTGTCTCGAGGTTAAGGAAGGCTATCTCAACAACCTGAGCCTCCGCTTCCCCAACGAATGCGCCCGCCACAAACTCCTCGACATTATGGGAGACCTCCGTCTTGCAGGCGGCTTCCTAAAAGCGCATATTGAAGGTTACAAATCAGGCCACAGAATCAACACCATCGTGGCTTCACAGATAAGAAATCAAATTAAATCAAAGAAATAATGGCAAAGATCCATCCACTGGCCTGCGTTCATCCAAACGCAAAACTCGCCGAAACGGTAGAGGTTGGCCCATACGCATATATTGAAGAATTCGTTGAAATCGGAGAAAACACAAGAATCCTCCCCCACGCCACCATATTCAACTATGTAAAAATCGGCAAAGACTGCAACATCTTCCCAGGAGCAGTAGTAGGCGCAATCCCTCAGGACCTCAAGTTTGACGGAGAAATCACCTACGTTGAAATCGGCGACAGGGTGAATATACGCGAATGTGCCACAATCAACCGAGGCACAAAGGCAAGCGGCAAGGGTCTTACCAAAATCGGAAACGATGTCCTGCTTATGTCATACAGCCACGTAGCCCACGACTGCACAGTCGGAAATCACTGTATTCTCGTAAGTTACGTAGGTATCGCAGGCGAAACAGACGTTGACGACTGGGCTATTCTCGGAGGCGGCACCGTTGCCCATCAGTTCTCAAAAATCGGCAAGCACGCAATGGTCGGTGGCGGCAGCAAAATCGGCAAGGACGTTCCGCCATACGTTCTTTGTGGCAGGGATCCTCTCACATACGCCGGCATCAACCTCGTGGGTCTTCGCCGTCGCGGCTTCTCAAACGACCAAATTCGCAACATCAAGGACATCTATGATGTGATCTACAACTCTTCGCTCAACTTCTCCGACGCTGTTGCAAGGATACAGGAAGGTTTCCCTGATTCTCCTGAGAAGAACGAGATTGTAAACTTCATCGTTTCGTCAAAGAGGGGCATCATCCGCGGACCTCAGAACGCATCATCAAAGGACGACGGCGTTGAATAAATGCTCGTCCTCTCCACAGCCTATCTCCCTCCCATTTCGTACTTTGCTGCAATGGCAAAGGATGGGAATGTGGTTATAGAGTCCCACGAAACCTATCTCAAACAAAGTTATCGCAACCGCTGTGTGTTCCTTGGCGCGCAGGGGCCTGAGCCCTTGCAGATTCCGATAGTCCACAACGCCACGGCAATCAGGGACATAGAAATCGACTACAAGACTCCATGGATTAAAGTTCATGAAAGGGCGCTTATGTCGGCTTACGGAATGTCTCCTTTCTATGAGCACTACTCCCCCGCCATCTTTGAGATATTGGAGTCTGCTCCGAAATATCTCTTTGACCTCAATTCCCGCCTTACGGAATATCTAATCGGAAAACTTTATCTTGATGTCCGTCTCACGCAGACAAAGGATTATGTGAAAGACTATGGTCCAGAGGCGACCGACCTTCGCTACCTCATCAGCCCCAAAAAGCCTTCCACATTCATCTCCAAGCCATATTTTCAGGTCTTCACTCCCACTCTCAAAACCTTCCGGAGCGACCTTTCCGTCATAGACCTGCTCTTTAACGAAGGGCCTTCAGCCGAGACATTCCTGAAATAAAGGCCCCATATTGAGCCACACACATACAAAAAGACCGACAAAGAGTATTTGCCGGCCTTTTCGTTTTGTAGAGAAGTGCTATTGAAGCACCTGGGAGTTAGATGAAAACTCAAATTGCAGTACAGAAAAATCTGTCGTGGTAACAACCTTAATCTTACAATTGTACTTCTTCTTCCAAACCGAGATGTAATTTCTGAAGATGCCTTTCTGGAGATAGGCTCCGAGTATCGGATTGACCTTCAGGGTGAAATCCCTGATTCCGCTGTCGAGAACATAACTTGAAAGTCGGCGTTCGATGGTCTCGTCAATGACGATGCTTGAAGTGACTTTTCCCGTTCCCTGACACACAGGACAGATTTCGGAAGTATTGATTTCGGTCGCAGGACGCACCCTCTGGCGGGTAATCTGCATAAGACCGAACTTTGTAAGAGGCAGAACAGTGTGTTTTGTGCGGTCATCCTCCATAAGTGTCTTCATGTACTTGAAGAGACCGTTCTTGTTCTCGGCGGAGTGCATATCGATAAAATCGACCATCACGATGCCACCCAAATCCCTCAGACGAATCTGTCGGGCAATTTCTTCAGCTGCATAGCAGTTGATGTCATAAATGTTCTGCTCCTGCTCTTTACCTTTGTTCCTTGTTCCACTGTTCACGTCGATAACGTGCATCGCCTCGGTGTGTTCTATCACAAGATATGCACCCTGCTTAATAGGGACAACCTTTCCGAAGGAGCTCTTAATCTGACGTGTTACCTCGAAGTAATCGAAGATTGGCGTCTTCTCTTTGTAGAGTTTAACTATCTTTTCCTGCTCGGGCATTATGGTGGCGATATAACTGCGCACCTCATTGTAAATGTCCTGGGAATTGACGTAGATTGCATCGAATGAATCGTTGAGAAGGTCTCGAAGCATCGCAGTAGTCTTGTCGTAATCTGAGAAAAGTTTCTGCACCGATTTTGACTTAGCGAATTTCTTCCAACTTGACTCCCATTTTGAAATGAGGGAGGTAAGTTCTGCGTCGAGGACTGCGGCATTCTTTCCTTCGGCTGCGGTACGGATAATTGCACCGTAATTCTTTGGTAGAATGTTCTCCACAAGTGCCTGGAGACGCTTTTTCTCTTCTTTCGACTCAATTTTCGAGGAAATCGAAACCTTTGAGGAGAAAGGCAAAAGGACGATATTTCTGCCCGCTAATGAGATTTCCGCCGAGAGTCTCGAGCCTTTTGTGGAAATCGGTTCCTTAACAATCTGTACGAGCACAAACTGGCCAACCTGAAGCACATCGCTTATCTTTCCCTCCTTTGGAAGCGGCTTCTCACACTTAATGTGGGAAAAGACTCCCTTCAGATTCGAGTTGGGGTTCGAGCGCCTTACAAATTCGTCAAAGCAGTAGAAGTTGATTCCAAGATCCAGATAGTGGATGAAGGCTTCCTTCTCCTGTCCGATATCGACAAACGCAGCATTGAGAGCCGGGAGCAGCTTCTTGACTTTTCCAAGGAAAACGTCATTCAGACTGTCAACGTGGCTTTCAGTGGACTCTTCCTGAAGTTCAACCAACTTGCCGTTCTGCAGCAGTGCGATTGAAACTTTGGAACCTGTAGCATCCACTATAAGTTCCTTTGACTGTGTTTTTTGCTGTTCGGAGTCTGACATCAGTTAGGGCTTATTGTAAAAAAGGGCATCGGTTGCGATGCCCCTCTTGCAGACTAGTGCTTATGTCTGTTCTTGCGCAAACGTTTTTTACGTTTGTGCGTGGACATCTTATGTCTCTTTCTTTTTTTACCGCTTGGCATAGTATTAAAAATTAAAAGTTTGTTAATTATTTCTTGTTAATCTCAGCTGTAAGCAACTTTGAAGTCTTGAAATAAGCAACTTTGCGCTCAGGGAGGTCAATTGTAGTGTTCCTCTTGATGACTCTTGCCTTCTTTGGTTTGCGCACCTTGATACCATAAGTGCCGTGACCGCGAAGCTGGATAGTCTCATTGTTGACGAGAGCTTCATTGATTGATTCCAAAGTAGCTTCAAAAATTGTAGCCACTAATGTTTTTTCGTAACCGAGTTTATCGGCGATACGACCTATAAGGTCTGCTTTTGTAGTATTAACGTTAGCCATTGGTTTAGGATATTTAAATCTATAACTCGGCAAAGTTACTGAATTTTCAAAAATTAACAAACTTTTTTTTGAAATAACTGCATAGAAAAGGTAAAACGGATGGCATTATGTTTGACCATATATATAAATGTATTATTTTTGCATTAACAACTGACATTTTGGCAGACGCCTATGAACAATAAAGACAATTTCAATTTCGGCCTTCCGATGGGACTTGGAGGCCACTTCAATATCATTCCGGTTTTCGATGAGAACATAGATGCGAATGAAACCGACTTAGACCAGAAAGATCTTCCCGAGGTGATGCCACTCATCCCTTTGAGGAACAACGTTCTTTTCCCCGACAGCATACTTCCTATAGGAATAGGCAGGGAGAAAACCATCGCCGCAGTGAAGGCAGTGGGCGAAAACGGTGGCTTCCTCGCTGTGGTTGCCCAGAATGACCCTGCAGTCGAAGACCCTCAGCAAGCGGATCTCTTCCGTTATGGAGTTGCCGGTAAAGTGGTTAAAATCATTGACTTGGGCGAAGACAATCTCACCATCCTCCTTCGCGGCTACAACCGTTTTGCTCTCAAGAGAATCGTATCCACAGAGCCTTATCTCGTAGGTGAGGTGGAATACTGCCACGATGACATGGTTGCCCCGAGGACTCCTGAAATCAAAATAATAATGGATTCCATCAAGGAGCAGAGCATTACCATATTCCGCAGCAACGGCTTCGACAATAACGATAATCTCACTGCCATAAGGAAAATCAACAACTTCCGCTTCCTTGTGCATTTCGTGGCTGCGACAGTCCAGATTGACACATTCAAAGACCGTCTCGACATCCTCGACTCCGACACAATCGTTGACAGAGGCATGAAACTCCTCAAGGCACTGACACGTCAGACTGCCATTCTCGAAATCAAGAATGACATAAATGCCAAGACCAAGTCGGAAATCGACCAGCAGCAGAGGGAATATTATCTCAACAACCAGCTCAAGACCATTCAGGAAGAACTTGGACTCGATGAAAACGAGAAAGACCTGGATGAGTTCCGCAAGAGGGCTGAGGAGAAGGAGTGGAGTGAAAGTGTCGCAAAGGCCTTCAACAAGGAACTCGAACGCCTCGCAAAAATAAACCCCAATGGTCCCGAATATGCCCAGCAATATGCCCTGGTGCAGTTTATGCTCGAACTTCCGTGGAATAAATGCTCAATAGATAATATCGACCTCAAATATGCACGCAAGGTTCTCGATGAAGACCATTTTGGACTCGACCAGGTAAAAGACAGAATAGTTGAATACCTTGCCGTACTCAAACTTGTAGGCAACCTCAAGAGCCCTATTCTCTGTCTCTACGGCCCTCCGGGCGTAGGTAAGACATCTCTCGGAAAGAGCATAGCAAAGTCGCTCGGAAGAGAGTATCAGAGAATATCCCTCGGCGGACTTCACGATGAAAGTGAGATTCGCGGTCATAGGAAAACCTATATTGGCGCAATGCCTGGCCGTATCCTCTCGAGCATAGCAAAGGCAGGCACATCCAACCCTGTCATCGTTCTCGACGAAATCGACAAGGTCGGCAACGACTACAAGGGCGACCCTTCATCTGCCCTTCTCGAAGTCCTCGACCCTGAGCAAAACTTCGCCTTCCACGACAACTATCTCGACGTGGACTATGACCTCTCGAACGTTATGTTCATCACAACCGCCAATGACGTAAGCACCATTCCTCCTGCCCTCCGCGACAGAATGGAAATGATATCCGTAAGCGGCTACCTCGCAGAAGAGAAGATGGAAATCGCAAAGAACTATCTCATCCCTTCACAGAGAGCAAAACACGGCCTCAAGGCAAGTGAATTGAAGATTTCGGACAAGGCTCTTAGGAAAATCATCGACAATTATACCCGCGAGGCAGGCGTCCGCACTCTTGAAAAACAGATTGCCAAAGTGGCGCGAGTGTCTGCCAAAAGCAAGGCTTGCGACGAGGACTTCCCTCACACCATACTTCCAAAGCATCTTCACGACTATCTCGGACTTGAAAGCAATTTCCACGACCTTGCAGCCGAAGGCGATGCTATCGGAGTTGTCACCGGACTTGCGTGGACAAGCGTAGGCGGAGAAATCCTCTTCATAGAATCACTCGTAAGCAGCTCACTCAAAGAGTCCAAAGGCACTATTTCGCTCACGGGAAATCTCGGAGACGTGATGAAAGAATCAGCACAGATTGCATATCAGTGGATTAAGGCCCATCCTCAGGCAGCAAATATGGACTACGACACCTTCCTTACAAAAGACATCCACGTCCACGTTCCGGAAGGCGCCACACCTAAAGACGGCCCGAGTGCAGGTATAACAATGGTTTCCAGCATACTCTCAGCCCTTCGTGGCCAGAAAGTAAAGCCGGGAATTGCAATGACGGGAGAAATGACGCTCCGTGGAGTTGTGCTTCCTGTGGGCGGTATCAAGGAGAAAATTCTTGCGGCCAAACGCAGCGGAGTCCACACCATCATCCTTAGCGAAAAGAATCGCAAGGATATCCAGGACATCAAACCGATTTACGTTGAGGGCCTCGATTTCGTCTATGTCAAGACAATCGAAGACGTTATGAAAGCAATTTTTTAGAAGGCCGCGTTAATTCTAAATCACATAAAATCTGCCGATATATAATTTTATCTTGTATATTTCGGTAGATTTTTTGTATTTTTGCGAGTTATTAAAACGTAAACCCGCAAATATTATGAAAGAGCAATTATTAGGTCTTGATTCCATTACGCTGAATTTTGGCGCAGGTGGAATGCAGCTAATCAATTATGTCCTCGCCATCATTATGTTTGGTGTTGCACTCGGCACACGCGTGGACATGTTCAAAAAAGTCTTTACAAAACCAAAGAGCGTCATACTCGGTCTCTGCCTCCAGTGGTTCGCACTGCCGGCAATAACCTTCCTTCTCATTTGCATATTCAAGAACATCCTCACTCCGATGGTCGCTCTCGGTATGGTACTCGTTGCCTGCTGTCCGGGCGGCAACATTTCAAACTTTATGTCAAGCCTCTCAAAAGGAAACGTAGAGTTGAGCGTGAGTATGACAGCCATAACCACTCTCGGAGCACCTCTCATGACCCCATTCAACTTCTGGTTATGGGGTAATCTCTGCTACAGACTCTTCGCAAAAGTCGGTGAAGTTCCGGAGTTGGT
>JABUTT010000027.1 GCA_021443515.1 Bacteroidales bacterium | reverse complement strand
AGAAAGTCCTTCTCATAAGTGCCTTTGGTGTTTTCGAAACGGTCATAATTCATAATGTTCAGAGCAAGAGCCCTCGTACGATCAGATTCACCTATAAGCGCCACAGAACCCTTCCTGCTCCTTGAATAGCCACGAAGAACCGCAGAATACTGAGTGGAGTCGGCAGGAGTGATGGTGTCGGCGAAGGTGGATGGCTGTTGTTCTACCGCTTCCGAGCCACAGGAAACTGCAGCCGCAAATGCAAGAATTATGTAGATTATCCCTTTTTTCATCTTTCCCAATGGTTTTCCCCTATGGATTTTTAGAGTGCAAAAATAATCATTTTTCTTTGAATTTTAACATCTATTTCAAGCAGTTTCTCACCTCTTCGCAAGAAAAACTGTAATAGCTGCCTGCCGAATAGATGATGTGGTCATTGAGATTTATATTCACGAGTTTCAAGGCCTTTCGCAGGTCGGAAGTCGCCTGTTTGTCGGCGGCAGAAGGAAGGGGACTGCCGTGGGGGTGATTATGTACGAGGATAACGGCTGTGGCACTATTCATTATGGCATCGAGCACAATCTGCTTGGTGTCGATTATGGTCGCCATATCGCTTCCGGTTGACATAAGTTTATCCTTGAGCAGCCTGCCATAGGGGTCAAAATAGTAGGCCCAGCACTCTTCTTTGGTCGAAAACCTCAAAATAGGGTCAATAATTTTGTACATATCATCAGGAGAACGAACCACCTGGTGAAGTTCGCTCGAGACATCTTCCCTGTAGAGCCGCCTTCCGAGCTCGAAAGCAGACAATATGGTCAGGGACTTGCTCCTGCCCACTCCCTTGACTTTAGACATATCGAGGCCGCGCAAGGCAGTAAGGCTTCCTCCCGAGGAGGACATCAGTTCGTTGGCAATGTCAAGGGCATTCCTTCCGGCTTCTCCTGTTCTGAGCAATATGGCAAGTAATTCGGCATTTGAAAGGGATGTCACCCCGTTTTTCTCCGCCTTTTCTCTCGGGCGTTCGCTTTCATGCATCGACAATATCTTCATAAGGCTTTTTTTCCACAAAGGAATAAAAACCTAAAGACAAATTCAAGCGTTTCAGGAAACTTAAACGTTTAATTTTTATGAAACGGAAAGAAGCAGCCATCAGACTGCTTCTTGTAGGTTTTGCTCTGCTTCCCAAGTACTTCTACAGCATTTTCTTTCTCTTGAAGAGATAGAGGACAAGGGCGAAAGAGGCAACCATCAAGGCTATGATGATAATCGGGTCCCAGCCGGTGCCAAGAATAGGCAGATCCACATTCATACCGTAGAACGATGCGATGAGGGTAGGAGGCATAAGAAGGAGCGATACGAGAGTAAAGACCTTCATAATCTTGTTCTGGTCGAGGTTGATGATACCGATTACAGTGTTCTGGAGATATTCGAGACGCTCAAAACTGAAGTTGATGTGGTTAATCAGGGAATTGATGTCTCGCAGGATGACATTGAGTTTGGCATCCTTCTTTCTCGGGAACTTCGGGCTCTTCATAAGGAAGTTCACAAGTCGCTGTTTATCGACCATATTCTCGCGGAGGAGCATTATGTTTTCCTGCAACTGGTTGATGTCGAGGAGGAATTCCTCGCTGATGTCCTCACCCACTGCGATTTTCTTGTTGTACTGGCTGATTTCCTTACTTGCCAACTCCACGAGGTCTGCATCACGGTCAACACGCTGCTCGAGAATGCTCACCATAAGGGTGGTTCCGTTTGGATAGAGATTAGGAAAAGCCATAAGCCTCCTCTGCAACTCGGTAAACGACCTGATAGGGTTTTCACGGAGAGTTGTGAGGATGTCATTGGTAATCATAAACGATACGGTCTCAACCACATAGTCCTCAGGACCTGGCGAGATGAAGTTCGTATTTGCAAAGATTGCGGTATCGCTTTCGTGGTAACGTGAAGAACTTTCAATTTCTTCTGCCTGCGCCCTTGATTGGATGGCAGAACCGAGGTAGGCTTCAACGGCTCTTTTTTCCTCACCCGTAGGGTCACAGATGTCTATCCACAACATTGTGCCGGTGGCAACGACACTCTGAAAATCCGTGCCTGTGCAGCAGCAGACTTCGTTCTGGGGGTTTTTGTAGAAGTATTCTACCATAACTCGTCCTCCTTTTGGATTTAAGGCTGCGATTTTACGCAACCACGAGGTTTAACACACGATATTATGCCCTGAGAAAGCTATGCTTCCTAAAAAATGCCTGCAAAGGTAATTATATTTTCTTTACAGGCAATGTTTAATATCAAAATTTTATTCAATATTTTATGGAATTATTTTGAGCAGGTTTGGATTCGACTGCGATGGAGTATAGTTACGACCTATATGACTGAGCAGAGAATTCAAAGATGCCAAAATAAAACATAAAAACTAACAGTGTGCGGGGCGAAGGAGATCAAGTACAGTCTTCACCGGTGTAAAAGTCTCGACAGGCACCTCGATAAAGCAGGTGTTCCAGTTTGACATCGCGCCGTTCCAAAGTCCAGGAAGTTCAAGGGCCTTGAGAGGCCTGCCTTCGTATGACTTGCTGCTGATAAAGCCTGCCCCATTGTCCACAAACTTGTTCAAATCGAACTTGTCGCCCTTGTAGTCCTTAATGCAGCATACGAGGTCAACAGGATTGAAGTGGGTGGCATTTGAGAGGGCTGCAACAGCGTTTTCATCAGCCTTGTTTATCTGAACGCTTTCAAGAATCTGGAGAGAAGTTACGCCTCCGTTGCCTTTCACGATGAACGGACCGCCGCCCGGCTCGCCTTCGTTGCGTACCATACCGCAGACTCTGACAGGACGGTTGAGAATCTGACGGACAACGGCAGCTCTGTCCTTGATTGAAGCGAATTCAATGTTAGGAATGGTGATGCAGAGGTTGCGGTCGAGATAAGACTCGATTTCGTTACAAAGCACCAGCAATTCGTCATCATTCTTAGCGGCATCAATCTGACGTATGTAGTCGAAGAGTATGTCGCGTATTTCTAGAGCTTTACCCATAAGAACTTTCTTGTAGAGAGAAGTCACAGGGAGGTGTTTTTCAAGTGCAACGTTGTCGATGTTCTTTATGGTTACGAGTTCACTTTCGATGGCGTTGAGATTGCCGATGAGGGCTCCGTGGCCTGCAGGGCGGAAAAGAAGTGAACCGTCAAGCGTTCTGAACGGCTTGTTGTGTTCGTCAACAGCTATCGTGTCAGTTGCCGGGTCCTGGAAGGTAAAACGGACATTGAACTTGCAGTTGAAGCGTTTTTCATATTCGTCACGAATGTCGTCAAAAGCATGGATAAAGAGTTCAAGATGCTCTGGAGAGACTGTGACAACGAGATTTACGTTCTTTCCATCCTTTTCGCGGAGATACTCCTGAGCCTCCACAAGATGTTCTGCGAATGCGGTGCGGATTTCCTTGATTGAGCCATCTTCGTCGTGATATTTATGAAATTTAAGCACTCCCTTAGGTTTTTTGCCATAGTTGAGACCTGTTTCAGTGAGAGTGTTTGAAAGCACCTCGAGAGGAGTCTTGTCCTTAAAAAGTTCGTCTGTGTAGAATGCGAATTTACCTATGTTCTTGACAAATTTGGCTGCCGGCTCATCAGGAAGCAGACCCAAATTTTTCTCGCACTCCACGAGACCTGCGAAAAGGTCTTTGAACATTCTTGAAGCAGCTCCGGATGCAGGCACAAATTTGCACTTTCCGTCAATCCTTGCGCTTTCATAATATGAGACCAGACTTTCCATCTGATTCTGGGTAAGGGTAACGATACCTTTTTCAGGGGTTGCAGGAGCTACTATTTCAAGCCATTTGAAACCGTTCTTGAAACGGATTACCTGAGCTTCGGCTACCTGAGGGTCGATGCCCTGTTTGCTCATTTGGGCGAGATCTTTTTCTGTAAACATATTCTTGTTTTTATGAGTCATTAATTAGTGTTGCAAAGGACGATTTCCGGCCTTAGCCTATAATTTTGTCTAAGATACTCAAATTTATCGAGATTTGAAAGCAAAACCGCCTTTTCCGACAAAATATCATAATATCTCTTGATTTCATCAAGAACCTTCGGCGATGAGGGGTCGATTCTAACGAAATAATCTTCTTCGAGCGGTACTTCAAAAGTCTTAAGAGACGCTATCCCAAAATAGTCCGCAACCTGTCTTACTGCCATAGTCGTTCCCACCGCTTTACCCTTCAGAGAGTAGCCTGCGATGTGGGGTGAGCAGATGTCGGCAAGCTCCGCCAAGTCCCTGTCTATATTCGGTTCATTCGGGAAGGTATCAATCACAAGGGAACCTATCAGGCCCTCGGCCTTTGCCCATTTGACTGCATCCGAACTCACACATTCGCCTCTTGAAGCATTTATAAAGACAGGTTTTCTTTCAAGACGACTGAAAAAGTCCTTTCCGATGAAGTCACGTGTGTCCTCTTTCAGAGGAAGATGAACGGTAACAATGTCTGCCTGTCGCTGAATATCCTCAATGGTGCAGAAACCTTCGGGGCCTTCCCTCTCCGCCCTCGGAGGGTCATATCTAAGCACTCTCAGACCGAGTCCCGAGGCAAGTCTTTCCACAGCGCCGCCGGTGTTTCCAACGCCTATTATGCCTATGGTTCCTCCCAGTCTTCCCAGCGCGGAAACCGCCGAAATCACGTAACTTCCAACGCCACCGGCATTGCATCCGGCTGAAGAGAACACCGCTATCCCCTTCTCGCGGCAGTAGTCGAGGTCAATATGATCCGTACCTATGGTTGCCGTGGCAATCGCCTTAATCCCAGAGCCTTCGAGCAAGGCCTCGCAGCAACGCGTCCTCGTCCTTATTACAAGGGCATCGGCATCCCTGACCTCATCAGCAACTATTTCCGCAGGAGCAAGGTAAAGAACCCTGTCCACAAAAGGTTCGAAAACGCCTTTTATGAACGGGATTGCCTTGTCTATAACGAGTTTCATCGGAAGATTATTTTTGTTACGATGGGACTGTCGTCTTTTCTCAGCGCTTTAATCAGTTCTTCGCTGTCCAGACAACGGTTAATGGAATTGAGCAGTCCCTCTTTTTGGAAACTCAGCTCGCTTCTGATAACGGATGAGTTTATGCCGACTTGAAGCACGCCGAGGGAGAACACACAGGAAATCGTGGCCTGAGGCGCCGGGGTGACCTTTGCCCAGGCGTCCACCACAAAGGATTCTATCACCTGCTGCTCGATGTGCATATCCTTTATGACGAGGGGCAAGATGCCTCCGAGCGGTGAGGGTTTTCTGTTCTGTATCTTATATGAGCCCATTTTTGTCAATTATTTTGAATTCCCCCGCAGAGGCCTCAAAGAAGCGGCCGTCAGAGGTAAGCCTGCCCACAAGTTCACTGAGCGCTGAACGATGGCAGTCAGTGATGAAAACCTGACCAAAATCGTACTTCAGCACCATTGAAAGCATATTCTCGATTCGGTTGTAGTCAAGTTTGTCGAAAAGGTCGTCAAGCAGGAGGATCGGCGAGAAGCCGTAGCGTGAACACATAAGTTCGTACTGTGCAAATTTGAGCGCGACAAGGAAACTTTTTTTCTGTCCCTGCGAGCCGTTCTTTTTAAGCGAAAAGCCGTCGAGAAGGAATTCAATATCATCTCTCTGAGGCCCTACAGATGTGAATTTGTAAGCCATATCGATAGAGAGACTGTCTTCAAACATGGTGCTTATCGCTCCTTCCCTCATCGAAGTGGCATACTGAAGGTCGGCCACCTCCCCATACGGAGAAATCCAAGAATAATATTTCGCAACCAAAGGAGCAAGTTCCTTGAGAAAATCTCGCCTTACATAATATATTTTCTCTGCCTCCGCAGCCATCTGCTCATTCAGTATGTTGAGGACCATGTTGTCGATATTGTCCGATTTGAGGCATGTGTTTCTGTGAATCAGGAGTTTTTCGTACTGCTGCAGGGCGTGGAGATATTCCTTATTGACCTGGCATATAACCGAATTCAAGAATCTTCGGCGACATTCAGTAGCGCCTCCCACAAGGTCCTCATCCGCAGGAGAAATCATCACGACAGGGATTTGACCGAGATGTTCGGAGAGTTTCTGAATGGGCTTTTCATCCTTTTTGAGAGATTTCTGCCCCTTTTGGGAAACTATCTGATACCTTGAATCCAGTCCGTTTTCCATACACACATCGGCATTTATTGCAAGTGTATCGCAACCGTGGCGATAAATAAACCTGTCGGAAAGATTGAGGGAGGTTCTTGCCATCGAAAGATAGTGGATTGCCTCCAGCAGATTCGTCTTTCCCTGGGCATTGTCGCCGCAGATGCAGTTCACCTTGCCAGAAAATTCAAGCTTTGCGCAAGCAATGTTCTTGAAGTCAACTATCGATATATTTTTAATGTATGGCATATCAGACTTGTATAGTGCAAATATACGTAAAAAATCAGTCAAAATATGAATTATATTCACCCTTTTTTATTAACTTTGCAATCCTGTACGCGCAGGCGTACCCAACACGAACAAAATACATTTAATAATATGGCAAAGAAAAAAGAAGTAATCGACATTCAGAAAGAGCAGGCTGCAGCAGCATCTAAGGCAGAGCAGTTCCTTTCTACCTATTCCAAGACAATCTGGACCATCGTTGCCGCCATCCTTGTAGTGGCTGCAGTTATCTTTGGCTACAACAAATGGATTTATGCACCTAAGGCTGCAGAAGCACAGGCTGCACTCTATCCTTGCGAGGAGCAGTTCCGTGCAGGAAACTGGGAGGTTGCCCTCAATGGCAACGAGAACATTGCAGGTTTCGATGCAATTATCTCAGAATATGGTAACAAGGCCGGCGCAGCAGTATATTTCTATGCAGGCGTCTGCAACTACAACCTCAAAAATTATGAGACTGCCCTTGCTCAGCTCAAGAAATACAATGGCAAAGATCAGATTCTCGCAGGTCGTGCAATCGCTTGTCAGGGTGACTGCCTCGTGGCTCTCGAGAAATACGATGAGGCTATCGCAGCATTCAAGAAAGCTGCAAAGGTTTCCGACAACATCTATTCGGCAGGTTACCTCAAGAAGGCAGCCCTCGTTTATGAGGTCCTCGACAACAAGGCTGAGGCTCTCAAATGCTACAAGGAAATCAAGGACAACTACCCTGCTTCTTACGAGGCATACGACGTTGACAAATTCATTTCAAGAATCGCCGAATAAACAGACGCTTAAACTAAGTTACTATGGGAAGAGCATTTGAGTTCCGCAAGGAAAGAAAATTCAAACGTTGGGGCCACATGGCCAAGACCTTTACCAAAATCGGTAAGGAAATCACAATTGCCGTAAAACAGGGCGGCCCGGACGTAGTAGGCAACCCACGTCTGCGCGCACTCATCCAGACTGCACGCAGCGAGAACATGCCTAAGGAAAACATCGAGCGCGCAATCAAGAGGGCTTCCGAGAAAGACCAGAGCGACTACAAGGAGGTTGTATATGAGGGATATGGTCCTTTCGGTATCGCAGTCCTTGTAGAAACCGCGACAGACAACACCACACGTACAGTTGCCAATGTCCGTTCATACTTCACAAAGTGTGGCGGTTCGCTCGGAACAAGCGGCTCTGTTAGCTTCATGTTCGACCACAAGAGCGTTTTCAAGGTAAAATCTGCACAGCCTGTTGACATCGACGAGCTCACCCTCGAACTCATAGACTACGGCGTTGATGAAATCTTCGAGGAAATCGATGAGGAGACTGAAGAGAAGAGCTATGTCATCTATGGCGACTTCACTGCCTTCGGACAGATTCAGAAATACATCGAGGACAACGGCTTTGAACTTGTCAGCGGTGCTTTTGAAAGAATCCCTAACGTAGAGCTCAAGCACATCACTCCTGAGCAGCGCGAGACCATCAACAAGCTGGTTGACAAGCTTGAGGAGGACGAGGATGTGCAGAATGTTTATACTACCATGGCTTTTGATTAGGCGTTTCGAAATGCGCACGTCATCTACTTCGTCACGCGCGTTTCGAAATAAGCACGTCACCTACGGCATCACACTGCGGACTTCAAAATCCTCACGTACGACAGTACGCTCCGGTTTTTCAGCCTTGTGTTCCTTGTATCTGCCGCACTTATTTCAAAACTTAATTGCAGAGAAATAGCATATTACAGACAGCATTCAACACACAGCAAATAAATAACCCCAGGAGTTTTAAAGGCTCTTGGGGTTTTTAGTTGATTGATTTGGGAAGCCGGTAATGATTAGGCGGCAGCCTTGATTAGTCATTGATTTGGCGCTCGGTTGGCATAACAAGGGCCGCAATAAGATAGAGAAGGAGGCCACCTCCCACAAGTAGTAATGTTCCTAATACAAATACAAGTCTAACCACAGTTGGGTCTGCATCCATATATTCGGCAATTCCACCGCAAACTCCAAATAGTTTCTTATTTCTTGAGCTTCTGTATAATCTTCTTTCCATAACTAAAATTGTTTATATTTCTGCAAATATACGCATTTCTCCCAAGATACAAAAATACAGCCTGCATCTTATCATAAAAATACAACTCTCCTAAAACAAAAATACAGCCTATCAAGAATTCTCAATAGGCTATATTATAATTGTATCATTGAAATTTACTTCGCGATAACGCGAGCCATTTCGCAGACTTTGTTAGAGTAACCCCACTCGTTATCGTACCAAGCGCAAACCTTTACGAAAGTTGGGTCGAGCTGGATACCAGCCTTCTCGTCGAATACTGAAGTGCAAGACTCGTTAACGAAGTCAGTTGAAACGACAGCCTCGTTGGTGTAACCGAGAATACCTTTGAGTTCGCCCTCTGAAGCCTTCTTCATAGCCTCGCAAATCTCAGCGTAAGATGCAGGTTTTGCAAGTTCGCAAGTGAGGTCAACGAATGAAACGTCTGAAGTAGGAACGCGGAGAGACATACCTGTAAG
>JABUTT010000113.1 GCA_021443515.1 Bacteroidales bacterium | reverse complement strand
GTCAAGAGATTACAAATAGATGGACGATGCTGCACTCTGTGCGGTATCGTCTTTCTGCATTATTAGGACAATTAAAAGCACAATATTATGAAAAAGATTCTATCATTATTCTGGGCCGTTTGCACATTGATTCTTACTTTCTCCTGCAAGAAAGATGATCCTAAAAATAAGCCATTTCCTGAACCCGAGATAGTTGACCTTGGCCTCAGCGTCGATTGGGCAAGCTGGAATGTCGGATCCAGGAGCGAGACCGACTACGGTCAGTATTTCGCATGGGGCGAGACCGCTTCGAAGGAAGACTACTCCTGGGGAATATATCATTGGGGTACATTTAAAGATGATTCCAAGCCGGACTATGGTATGTTCAAGTACACAACTTCTGACAATATCAAAACTCTTCAGCCTGATGACGATGTTGCCACCAAGTTATGGGGCAGCAATTGGCGTACACCTACCACAGATGAAATCATCGAACTTTTAGATGAGACAAAATGCGATTGGACATGGACAACAAAAAATGGTGTAAAGGGCTATACTGTTACCAGTAAAGTTGCCGGTTACCAGGGCAAAAACATCTTTCTGCCGGCAGCAGGTTTTTTTGACGGTACTGAATGTTACGGTCGTGGAGCTACTACATACTATTGGTCATCATCGCTTAAAGATGAGGGAAGACCAGTCTATGCTGATTGCATTATATTCAGTACATCCTACCACTACAAAACCGACATTGACCGTTGCAGAGGAATCGCCATCCGCGCTGTCACCAATCCTCATCCGGAGCGACATGTGGACGTTGATAGAGGTTTCATCGCTGTTGACCTTGGTCTCAGCGTGAAATGGGCAAGCTGTAATATCGGGACCCACATGAGTGAGGCTGAGTATGGTGACTATTTCGCATGGGGCGAGACATACACTAAGTCTTGGTATGAATCCTTTTATTCAGGTGATTACAAATGGGGAGTCTACAATTCTTCTGATAATATAAATTGTGGTATGACTAAGTACAATCAAAGTGACGGCATTCTGGTCCTTGAGGCCGAGGATGATGCTGCAACTAAGTATTTAGGTAGCGAATGGCGTACTCCGACTGCACAAGAATTCAGGGAACTCTTAGATAACTCAAAATGTGAATGTAATTATACCACGATGAAATTCCCAACTAAAGAAGTAAATGGATATATCGTAACGAGTAAGGTTAAAGGTTATGAGGGCGAATATATCTTCTTACCTATAGCAGGTTATTTTTATAAAGATAAAATTAACGGAGATATTACTAGATATTGGACTTCCTCGCTTAGAGAAAATAGGGTGATTAATGCGTATTGTTTATCTTATGATGGAGGGCTTATAGTGGGCTGGACTAACCGCCATTATGGTTTTCCCATCCGTGCCGTCACCAAAAAATAAAAGAGCCAAGAGTTTCGCCCATTTATTGTCTTGTTGCTCAAGAGAGGTGAATGAAGAAGTCAGCAACTCCTGAATGCTCTTGGACGCCGGATTGGGTCGGCATGAATCTTCAGAACAAACGCGTCATTATCACAGAGCGCGCAAGCAGATTAAAGAAAAATTGACCTCATCCAGCCCGTCATTCCGTCGGGATAGCGGGGATCGTACGGGGTGCCGTCGTCATAGATTAGATTCTGGCCCACTGCAAAGAGGGCAAGATGCTGTCCCATAGGGTCCGTGCGGTCCGGCGAGAAATACACGAGACCTTTGTCGCCGTAGCGAACGTGCTCCAGAATTGAAAGACGCACCATAGGCATAGCCTCGAAACGAGCCTCATTCGGGCCTGTGGTCTTGTCGTAGAGGCATATCCCGTCCTTGCGACCGTGAATAATCCATATAGGAAGTTTCGCCGCCTCATAGTTGTCGAGCATCTCCTTTGTCGGGCAGAATGCGGGTGCCATAAGAAACGCTCCTTTCACCATTTTATAGTTGTCAATAAGGAACTGCCAGGTCATAAACCCTCCCGCCGATGTACCGCCTACAATGAGTTTTGAAGCATCTACATTGTTTTGTGCAATAACCTCATTTATAATACCCACCAAAGACGGAATATATATTGATTTGCCTGTCTCCTTGTCCATCGTCATCCAAGTTCCAACCACAGGCTCGCTGTCATCCGGAGAACCTTCGTTTGCCTTCGGAAAGAGGAAATAGGCAGGCGTGCCGAGCAGTTTCTGATACTCCTCGCTAAGGAAGGTGTAGCAATCGCTGTCAGAAGCGCATTGAACGCCGTTTTTGCCATTGTTTGCTCCGTGGAAGATGACGACCATCGGGTATTTCTTCGATGGATCAGCGCCATATTTCGTAGGGTCATAAAGATAATATTTCATCTCACCCACACGGCTGTCTATCGTAGTCTTGTGCTCATCAAGTTTTTTAATCAGTTCCGCGTGTTTTGCATAATGTGTAGGGCCGCGACCCACAACATCCTTGTCCACCGGGAAACGATGGGTGTCGTAAAAATGCACTGCATCGTATTCATTGCAGGAAATCCACGCCTGGCCATAATGATAGTTCCTGTTCAGGCGGCGGAAGTTCATCTCCTCATAATCCGCGCTGAATGTCTTCATTTTCTCCAACAGCACCTTCATATCCTCGATATATTGGATGCCGAGAGATGGAAGATCGCCCCTTTGATGTGTATGGCCGCTGTAAAATATGAGTTTACTCTTGTCTATCCCGTTTGAAGGGTCGTTTATGAATGCGTCAAGTTTATAAATCGAGTTTTCATAGTTTACAAGAGACTCGTAATCGAAAAGCCATACGCCGTGTCCCGAGCCTATGCCGTCGCCGGTAAAGCACACATTCTTCCCCTCAAGAAAAAACAAAGTGGAACCTGGTGTGTGTCCCGGCAGAGAAAAAGTCTTAATCACGACGCCCTTACCAAGGTCTATGCGGTAGCCGTCATTGAAATATACGGTACGATCCGAAGGGAAAATTTTATCATCGGGACTGAAGAAATCGATGCCGGGCACGACAAATTTAACCTTAGGATCGCTTGTGAATGCGTATGCCATACCCGTATGGTCAAAGTGGGAGTGGGTAACCGTCACAATCAGTTCACGAGCACCGATACGGTCTGATATAATTTTGCGAAGATGTTTATCCGCATCCTCTCCCCAGACAATTTTGTTCGACATATCGATAAGCAGGGCCTTTGTGAGGCCATTTACAAGGTACATATCGGAAATGTTGTTGTAGGCAACCATCTTTCCGTCTTTTATAACCGGACCGGCAGGATAATCCTTAGTGCAGTCCATAATGTGCCATATATTCTTATCGATTGTCTCTACGGTATATGTACCAATTTCAACCTTCTCCCCTTTTGCATTGCATATCGCAGAAATAGCAAAGCAGGAAACAAGGGTAAAAATCAAATGTAAATGTTTCATATATGTAAATGTCTGTTTTCCGGTTTCAAATATAGATATTTATTACGCATATTGCCACTTCAAGAGGAGAAACTGACGAAAAGTTGCTAAATTTGCCGACCAAGCGAAAAAATCTCTCCTTATGGATGCCTCAACTCTTACCTCCCCGCCCCAAGCCTCAACCGTTCCGGCGAAGCAGATTGAAGTCGTAGCTGCGGTAATAAGACACGGAAACGAGATATTTGCCACCCAGCGAGGATATGGAGATTTCAAGGACTGGTGGGAATTCCCCGGGGGTAAAATAGAGCAGGGAGAGTCTCCCCGGGAAGCCCTGATTCGAGAAATCAAGGAGGAACTCAATGCAGACATTGCCGTTGGAAATCTGATAAAAACGGTGGAATGGAACTATCCGAATTTCCATCTGAGGCTGCACTGTTTCTGGTGTGAACTCTCTTCGGAAGTACTTCACCTCAACGAACACGAAGCGGCAACGTGGCTTACAAAAGACACGCTTTTTTCAGTTAAATGGCTGCCTGCGGATGAGGTTATCCTTAAAATTATCTACGAAAACCTATAATTATCAGCCTATTCTACAGGAAGCGTCGCTCACCTGATTTTCAGCACCGTGACAATCGGATAATGATCGGAAGGAGTGCAGAAACCGTGCATGTTCGGAACTATGCGGCTGCTTGTGGCAAAGCCATCGCGTATGGTGGCAGCCGACTTCACACACTTGTAGAGAGGCTCCGTCATATAAATGAAATCTATGCGTCTGCCTGAAAGGGTGCTATGCTCAAACTGTCCCGGATATTGTTTTTCGATAAGATCGATGTATGGAGTGTTTGTTCGAATGTAGTCGTGAACGAGGAAGGCCTTGTTTGAAGACTCGAGACCATAATGGTAGTTGTCTATGCTTGAAATGGCATTGAAGTCGCCGAGCATCATCCAATAGTCTTTTCCGGAAGGGTCTGCACTCAAAATTGTCTGTTCGCAAATATACTGCATTTCCACGCTGCGGAATACGTCTCCTCCCTGCTGTGCCACGCTCGCCTTGGTATCCTCCGCATTGTAAGCATATTTCTGAGGCCAGGTATGAACTGTCACCACATTGAGAGTCTTTCCTCCCAAATCGATTTGCGCCCATCCGGCCCCGTGAACAACGATGATATCGTCTCCGTTGCCGTTAATGCGGCTGACGATGCGGATAGGAAACTTGGAGGTTATGACCTGAGGGAAGGTGTCACGTTTGCCGCAGACCTGCACATATTCGTGGCCATAGCGGCGGGCAAGCACATCCCAGTTCCAAGGAAGATAAGCCTCCTCACAACCTGCCATCTTCTCGCAAGTGCCGGTACGATAGCGAGATTCGGCTTCACACCACACGCAGATGTCGGGTGCCTGGCCTTTGACGAAATCCACGAAATTATCATAGTTGTTGCCCTGGTCGGCCCACATTCCGTTCTGGATATTCCAGTAGAGGATTTTTATCTCCTTGGGTTTTGCCCCACAAGTCAATGCCGCGGTCAGAATCAGCGTTGCAACAAGTACAATCTTTTTCATCATTCTATTATTTTCTCACATAAACCTGACGTACAGAACACCCTAAATAACGCGAATTTGTCATTATGAGACTACTATTATACCCAACCCTAAGAGAGTATGCACCATAAGCATAATTTTCCGCTGCAGTAGCGGCCCAATAGTAGCCGTCAGGAAAATATAGTTCCTTATCGCCTTTCTTAAAATAATACGAATTGACAATCGTACAATATTGTAAAAGTTCCTCAAACTCTGCCTTCGTAGGCATTCTCCAATAACCGTATTTGTAACCGGTATCGTATGGAGTGCCGTTAAGACCTTCTTCCACACCCGGTTTAGTTGTCTGGGAATAGTTGAATCCTCCCGCAACATAAGTCTTTAACGGATCTTTTGACGTGCCGCAATCATCCTTTGACGTTCCGCTGCCACCTATTGAAGAAAAATAATATGTCCAACTTGGGGTAGTGCTTCCATAAGGGGTTGTCATTCCCCAACCGAAAGTATAACCGTCATCGCTCTTACTTGATGCACCTATGTTGCAGACTGCCCAAAGGATACCGCTTGGTAGGCCTAAATCGACATACTCAATGCCGTTTATGAATGGTCCGTCGCCCCGCTGTGTGCAGGTCACTGTCTGTGAAAGGCCTTGAGAATTCACTTGGAAAGTTGCCGTGATAGGTGAATCCGTTTTATTTACAGCGGCAGGAGTTATTGTGAAATAATTCGAGTATGTCTTCAAAGTCCAATCGGAAAAATCTCCTGACACAAAAGACACTGTCCAAGAATAATTGGCAGTAACATTAACTGTCTGCGCACTCGTTTGGTTATATGACCAATTGAGCGAAGTCTTGTCTATCTGTAACTTTGCCTCCGGTTTTGCCTCCATGGTGCAGGACACTGTCTCTGTAAGGTATTTGGCAGAAACCGTAACCACGGTGGAACGCTCCGCAGATGAATTATTCTGCGACTTAGGCCGAACGGTAAATGACTTCTTGTCGCCGGAAATGGAAATCACCCAGTTCGTTTCATCCTCCACAGTCGCCGACCAAGTGCAGTTTGAAGTAACATTCACAGTCTTCGAAGCAAGATCATTGTACTTCCAACTAAGCGATGTAGGAGAAACCGACAATTCGGGAGTTATGTCAAGCATCGTAAGCGCCACGGTTGCCGTCAAACCTTGCGAGGTTACCGTCACAGTCGCCGTAAGAACATCCCCCGTTGTGTTTTCACTCCTTGGATGTACCAGAAAAGACTTGTCATCCCTAATATCAAGAACCCAGTTATCCGGATCAGAAACGGTGGCAGTCCATGCTCCGTTTGCAGTCACCGAGACTAATTGCGGAGCCTTTGAATCAGAAGGCCAGCTGAGTTCATGTTGGCTGAGTTCCAATTTGGCTCCACCCTGGGAACCATCCTTGGAGCAAGAGAGAGATAAAACGGCTACGCACACGGCGCAGAACACTCTAATTATTCGGTTTTGTTTCATAGGTAAGAAAAATCTAATTCACGGGTTATTCCCATACAAATATATAACCTATTTTAATATTATTGCAAAAAATCTTTGCAATTTAAACAATCAAGACGGGAAAAACTTTCAGCGTCCACAACATAATTGCAGATATTCGTGCAAATCTCCCCAACTCTGCATTTTTTTGGGGAGGGGCTTGACTACAATTCAAAAATAATTATATATTTGTGTTTGTTTTTAACAATAGTTTAACAATAATTTAACAATAACCAGTAATTTTTAACATTTATTAAAGTTATGAAAAAGCTATTTTTTTCAGCTCTTGCTATCCTTGTGGGCTTCGTAGCATCTGCCCAGGTAAAGGAAGAAGGAGCACAATACAATCAGTATGGCGTTAAGGTTCAGATTGAAGAACTTGCCGCTGAATCTCAGGATGGTTTCCTCGTCCTTCGTGCAAAACAAGGTGAATACAAACTCTGGCTCGACTGCCGTGTACAGGCTGATGGCGCCGTATTCTTCGGTGCTCCTGACTATGCCGACAAAATTGGTAACGGTGTGTCTATCAGACGTGCCCGTTTCGCCGTTAAAGCTCAGTTGACAAAGAACTGGTATGGTGAAATTGATATGGATATGGCCAACGGCGTATTCGAACTCAAGGACGCTATCATCAAGTTCTCTGGTATTCCTTACACCGAAATCACAGTCGGTAACTTCAAGGAATTCTTCTCAATCCAGAGGAACAACTCTTCACGTTACCTTCAGTTCATGGAGCGTCCTATGATTGCTCAGGCTCTCGCTCCTTCACGTGCTATCGGTGGTAACATCAAGTTCTACAAAGATTGGGCTTGGGTATCTGCAGGTGGTTTCTTCCAGCCTGTTGACAACCTTGAGACTCGTACTTTTGTTGAGGATTCCAACAAGGACTATGGTGTAAACCCTGGTGTCAGCGCTACCGCAAAGGTTGTGTTCATGCCTGGTTTCGACAAGACCGACTATGGTTTCCACATCGCTCTCGCAGCTTCTTATCGTACTCCTAAGGCTTCTGACGAGAACGTGGCAACAAAGGGCATCCCTTCAGTTCGTTATAGCACTCGTAACTCCAACTCAATCAACCGCAAGAAGTACATCGACACTGACGAAATCACAAATGTACGCTTCGACATCCTCCACACTGCCGAGTTCGCAGGTTATTGGAAAGGTTTCCGTTGGGAGGCTGCCTATATGGGTACACTCAACTATGTAGTTGACCAGAAGACTCCTTCTAACCTCTTCGGATGGTATGCACAGGGTGGTATCCTTCTCTTCGGCGGAAGACAGAGATATGACTGCAGCGGTGCGAAATTCACCCGTCCTGAGCGCGGACGCAAATGGGGCGACCTCGAACTTTGCTTCAGATATGAAATGCTCGACTTCAACGGTCTTCAGTCAGGTCCTGCAGGTGCCGCAGAGGCATATACAGCAGGTCTCAACTACTACATCAACAACCACGCTAAAATTATGCTCAACTACCAGTACACCAACAACGACCGTTACGCTAACGGTAAGGGCAACAAGTTCTATGTAGGTAAAGACGCAGAAGGCAAACCTACAACTGACTTCGCCAAGGTTGTTGCTCCTTCAGGCAAGGCCGGTGTTGACTACCACATGCTTTCACTCCGTTTCGAAATTGACTTCTAAAATATAATAAAGACATGAAAAAGATATTTGCAATTATCGCACTTGCACTCCCTCTCGTATTCTCATCTTGCGTGAAGGACAATATATATGGAGGTGTAACCATCTCTGACATCAAAAAGACCGACGCTTTCACAGAGGCTGACAAGGTTACCGTTACCGCAAAGGTCCAGGCGCTCATCGCCATCAAGACAGTAAATCTCGTTTACGATGCAGGTCAGGGCGCTCAGACTGTTGAGATGACCCCAACCAACGCAGGCGACGGTATTTATGGCGCCGTTATTCCTGGTTTCCCTAAGGATACTAAGGTAACTTTCCACATCGAGGCAACTACCGCTACAGGAAAAGGAAAATCAGCTGAAGTAACATACACAGTCGGCGATATTCCAATCGACTATAGTGCCCTCACACTCAACGAGCTCAATGGTACCGACAAGTTCATTGAGTTGATAAACAACGGCGCTGACCTTCCTACTCTCGTTGGCGTTTACATCGAAAAGGATGGCAAGATTGTTTGGACAGCTGACAACCGCCCTATGAAGAAGGGTGAAATCATTCTTCTTTACAGTGTTGATGTTTGTGGTACAGGTGGCGCTCACGAAGGTTATGACCCTGGTCTTATATTCGACAGTGGTCTCTCAGCAAAGAAGGCCGTGAGAGTACAACTCTTCACTCCTGCAGCTGCAAGCCTCAGCGATTTCAACCTTACAGACTGCAAAAAGACTGCTCCTGCATCATACAGCAAGGGTACAGACGGCAAGTGGTATCACGCTGACGCAACTCCTGGCGCAAAGAATGTTGACACTCTCGCCGGAGCACCTGCAGAACTCGTAGAAGGACTTACAGAATAAAAATTATACAAATGGCAAAAGAAGAAATGAAAATTGGAGAGATCTCGAAGCCACGCTTTGAGTTCCGCTCTTTCGGCCAGGACTTCAGCGCAGC
>JABUTT010000208.1 GCA_021443515.1 Bacteroidales bacterium | reverse complement strand
GAGCCTAAAAAGACCATGCTCATCATCACCGATAAGGTGGAAGAAGTCAGGGCTGCCATTATAGATGACCTCGAGAGGGGCGCGACCCTCATTCCTGGCAAGGGAATGTATATGGGTCAGGAAAGGGACATTATCTATGTTGTCCTCTCAAAAAGGGAAATGCTAAACCTCCGCTATCGGATTGCCAAAATTGACCCACGCGCGTTTATCAACGTAGTCAACTCAAGCGAAATCCTCGGCGAAGGTTTCAAAGAGATTGACAGTTATTAGAAGCTGTCTTAGAATCTGCTAATACATATCCGAGATGCTCCAGGCGAAGGCACGAAGACCGAGCGCCGGAGTGGCCTTGTCTATTTCCTCGATAGTCTCGAGAATAGGGCGAACCTTTTCATCCTCAACTATAGTAAGAATGGAGTCATTCTGCACAGGCCAGGCGTGAGATCCCATGTGAGGTTCTCCGTCTGTCGAGCCTGTACCCATAATGTTCTGCCAGAGAGTGAAGCCGTTCACTCCGAACTTTTCTTTCAGTATATCTGCTATTTCAAGATAATAAGCCTGATTATATGCTATAAATATCGCTTTCATTATTCCTGTTCTTGCCTTTTAAGTTGCCTTTGCTGTTTTCTTGCCTTGGCATTCATCTGCCAGGTTGAGAATGATGTGTAGATAGTCGGGATGATGAAGAGGGTGATGAGGGATGATACCGACAGACCCCAAGCCACCGTGATACCCATACTGCGCCACATTTCAGAGCCTTCTCCCCTACCCATGGCAAGAGGAAGCATACCGAGAACTGTGGTGAGAGTTGTCATAAGGATAGGACGGAGACGGCTTCGGCAGGCATCCACTGTTGCATCTGCAATGCTTGCTCCCCTTTCACGACGAAGGATTGCATAGTCGATGAGCACAATACCGTTCTTCACAACGATACCGAGGAGGATTATGAGTCCGACCATCGCCATCATACCGATAGGAGTGTTTGTTATTCTCACTCCGAGGATAACGCCTGTCACAGCGAATGGAATACTGAACATAATCACAAGAGGACTGAGGAAGCTCTCGAACTGTGCCGCCATCACGATATACACGAGGATGACGATGAGAATCATAAGCACGATGAGGTCACGGAAACTCTTCTGCTGCTCCTCATAGTCACCTGCGATGATGACCGTAAGTTCCTGAGGTATTTCCATTGTGGCAAGGAGAGCCTGAGTGCTTTCCACAACCTCCGAGAGAGCATAGCCGTTACCTACAATACCTGTTACGGCAACATATCTTTCACGATTCTTTCTGTTAATCTGAGGAGGAGTGAGTTTCTCCACGACTGTACCGAGGTCTGCAACCCTGATTGTCTGTCCCTTGCTGTTATATATGAGGATGTTCTCGACATCTTCCACATTGTGGCGGAATTCAGGAGAGTAACGCACCCTGATTTTGTACTCGTCACCATCCTCGCGGAAGTAGGTCTGGGTTGAACCGTTGATTGCCGCAGTCACGAAAGATGCAGCCTGAGTCGATGTAAGACCGTTGAGAGCAAGTTTTGTCCTGTCGAAATCGACCTGGAACTCAGGAGTGTAGTCGTCACGAGCCACAGAAACCTGAGGACAGCCACCCATCTGCCTCATACCTGCAGCAAGTTCTTTTGCAAAGGCATCGGTAATGGTGAAGTCATAGCCATAAACCTCGACTACAACCTTTGAAGACGAACCCATACCCATACCGCCGCCTTCAGAGACGGTGTATTTCTTGATATCCGGATAGGAAGCAAGGTCCGCGCGCATCTGGTCGGCAATCTCGAAGACAGACCTTTCACGCTTGGTCATACTGCCTATATTTATATTAAAGGACATAATGTGGCTGCCCGAAGACTGCATTGAACCGAAGGCATTGTCGGTGTCGGCCTGACCGAAACTGTAACTGCACCTCTGGATTTCAGGGAATTCCTCAATGAAACGGTCGTAAAGTTGTCTTGCGAAGACTGCAGTAACCTCCTGGTTTGTACCAACTGGAAGTTCAGCCTGCACGCTAAGACGACCGCTATCGCTCTTAGGGAAGAACTCTGTCTTGATGCCCGGGCCGAGAAGAACAAGCGTAAGCACGAAAATAAGCGTCGCCACGATTACAGTAACTGTACGATGTCTCAGGCAGGCAGCGATTGACTTTGCATAGGCCTCAGTAAGTTTCTCTATGAACTTGTTGAAGTTTTCAAACACCCATTTGTAGAGTTTTCCACTCTTTTTCTCGACGCGGAGGAAATATGCGCAGAGCATAGGAACGAGGGTAAGCGCCGCAGTGGTTGAGACTGTCATAATGATGGATACAATCCAACCGAGCTGACGGAACATGATACCCGCCATACCGTTAATCATGGTGAGAGGGATGAACACCGCAAGCATCGTAAGTGTTGATGCAATGACGGATATACCCACCTCGCCTGTTGCATGGACGGCGGCCTCCTTAGGCTTCTCTCCCCTTTCGAGGTGAGTCATCACATTCTCCAGCACCACAATCGCATCATCGACGACCATACCAATCGCTATGGAGAGCGCACTCATTGACACGATGTTCAGGGTATTGCCTGATGCGTAAAGGTAAATGAGGGACGCAAGGAGCGAAATAGGAATTGAGAGTATGATGATGATTGTTGCCCTCCATCTTCCGAGGAAGACATAAACCACGAGCATAACGACCAGGAAGGTCACGAGAATTGTGTCGCGGAGAGAGTTGATGGTGTTGATGATGTTTTCGGAACCATCTACGATGAGCTGGAGGTGTACGTCAGGCGGAAGAGTCTCCTGAATTACGTCAAGTTCCTTCTTCACCTTCTTGCAGATGTTCACAGTATTTGCACCGCTCTGCTTCTGCACGACGATGGTAGCGCTCGGAGTACCGTTTGTGAATGCTTCCTGAGCCTTTTCCTCAACGCCATCGACAATGGTTGCAACATCGCGGAGAAAGACTGCGCTGCCGTTGTTGTAACCCACTACGACATCGTAAAGTTCCGCAGTGCTTGCAAATTCCTTCTCGATACGGAGATTGTAGGTGCTTGTACCTATGTCCATGCTACCACTCGGCATATTGCGGTTTTCAGCGGCAATGGTTGAAGATATGCCGGAAATGGTGAGGTTGTATGCCTGGAGTTTGTTAGGGTCGCAATAGACGTGGATTTCACGCTTTGGAGCACCCATCACAGACACAGTACCCACACCCTTGATACGGGCGATATTGGTGGTTATCTTGTCGTCGATGAGTTTGTCGAGAGCATAGTAGTTGTCTGTAGCCTTCGCACTGATAATCATGATAGGAAGGTCATCGGCGCTGAACTTGAAGATGATAGGGTTGCCCGCACCATCCGGAAGATAACTCTTCACGAGGTCGAGTTTGTCTCGCACATCGTTCGTCGCTACATCTATGTCTATACCATATTCGAATTCCAGACCTATGACAGAAACGTTCTCCTTGCTGTTTGAGGTAATGTTCTTAAGGTTGCTGACACCATTGAGCGAATTTTCAAGGACTTTCGAGATATTTGTCTCAATATCCTCCGCACTCGCTCCGTTATAGGAGGTCATGACCATAATATTGTTCGCCTCGAATTCAGGTAACTGGTTGATTGAAAGGTTAATCAACGAGAAAATACCCAAAATCGCAAAGGCTACGAATATCAGGGCGGTGGTGACCGGTTTATTGACCGCGGTTCTGTAAATGCTCATAGTTTATTCTTCGTTAAGTCTTACCTTTATTTCATCCTTGAGACGAATCTGCCCTGCAGTCACAACCTGCTCGCCGTCTGAAAGGCCTTCAAGAATTTCGACCTCAGTACCCTTCTGTACACCGAGAACAACCTTGCGGAAATCCACAGTGCTGTCGGCAGGATTATACACATATACGAAACGGTCGCCTGTACCTGCCTGCTTTACAATCGCATTGTCAGGAACAACTATGCTGTTGTTTGTGCCGAATGTGAGGGTAACCTTTGCGAACATACCCGGACGGAGGGTCTTGTAGCGGTTAGCAACCCTTATTTCAACCTTGAAAGTGTGGGTAGAAGCATCAATGATAGGATAAAGGCGGATAACCTCTCCGTCAAATGTGGTTCCAGGGAAAGCCTCAACGGTGAGTGTCACCTTCTGACCAGGCTTAACCTTGGTATATTCGCTTTCGCTTACACCTATATATAATTTAACGGGAACAATCTGCTGAACAGTGAAAAGAGGCATGCTCATAGAGTACATATCGCCCTTGTCGTAGTTACGTGCCGTGATAACTCCGTCGATAGGGCTCTTGAGAACTGTGTTCTCGAGAAGATTGTCATAATTCCTCTTTGAAACCTCGTATGCAAGTTTCACATTGTCGTAATCGCTCTGAGAAAGCGCGCCTGCCTCGTGAAGGGCCTTAAGACGAGTAAGCTCGGTAGAGTCGTTCTTCATCTTGAGTTTTGCCTGAATCAATGTATTTGCATCCATAACGGCAAGAACCTGTCCCTTGGTCACGAATTCTCCGACCTCTGTGTTAATCTGGAGGATACGGCCCACTGACTGAGGAGCAATGTTGTTGATGACGTTTGCCTGAACAGTGCTGGTATATACCTTCTTCTGTTCAACACTCTGACGGTGAACTGTCGTTACTGAAACGAGGGGGTCTGAGACTGTCTGCTGGGCTGCGCTGTCAGCCTTCTTTGACGAAAAGAGATTGCAGCCTGCAAGGGTCAAGACTGCAGCTGCAAAAGCGATTGTAAGTTTTATATTTTTCATAATGTATTAGTTTCTTCTATTTGTTGATTTCTTCAAGGAATTGGTTGCCGATTGTTTCCTCAAGAGAAGTCTTTGCAGAGAGGAAATCGTGGATAATCTGGCACTGCTGCAATTTGCTCTGGGTGAGCGCCACCTGGGCGTTGTCAAGTTCGAGGAGAGTTCCGCGTCCATAGACATAACTTGTGTGGGCGATGTCGTAAGCCTTCTGTGCTGTTTCAACGGCACTTTCAGAAGCGTAATAACTCTTCATAGCCGTTTCCATAGTGTTGAGAGATCCCCTCACGGCAATATGGAGCTGGCGTTCTGCATCCACCTTCTGGAGTGAAAGCTGGCTTGCACGGTTCTTTGCCTGACGATAGTTGTTCAGATTCTTGAAGCCGGTGAAAATAGGAATGCTGAGTGAAAGTCCTGCAGTCGAATAAGGAGTCCAGCGATATGAAGCGAAGTTGAAGTCGTTCGCCATCGAGTTAGTCGAATAAGAGAATGTTGCCGCAATTGTAGGAATGTTGGCAAGCATCTGAAGTTTGATAGTCTGGGCAAGTTGTTCGCACTGGAGAGAAAGCTGGCGAATAGACGAGTTGTTCTCGAGACTATAGTCGTCGTACTCGTGGATATCGAAGAACATCTGGGAAGCATAGTCTGAAAGAGAGCCTTCCACATCATACTTCTCCTCAAGGTTTACACCCATAACCGCTTTGAGTCTCCAAAGGGCAAGTTCTATATAGGATTCGGCGTTATACACATTTGGGATGGCATTAAGAACGGATGTCTTGCTTTGGGCGAGGGCAAGTTCGGTAGCCTTTCCGCTGCGGGCCTTGAGTTCGGTCTGCTTGTAGTTCTCGACTGCATTCTCATATACGACCTTATACACTTCAAAAGCCTGCTTTGCCAAAAGAACGGCATAGTAGGCTTCCTTTGTCTGTGTCACAGTCTGTATTTTTGATGAACGTGCCTTCTCCACAGCCACCTCAACATCGATAGCGCTGATTTTTATGCTTTTCCAGAGTTGAGCGTTGATAATAGGCATCTGCGCGCTGATACCGGCTGAGAAAGTATTGTCTCGACCGATTTCGATACCAGCACCCGAGGATTCGCCTGCACTACCCGAGCCTGAGCCGGTCCCTGTACCTGTTCCGGTACCAGTTCCGGTGCCTGTGCCTGAACTTGAGCCCGGCATGGCGAAGTCCATATACATCACCTGTTTCTTGATTGTTCTTGAATATGAACCTACCGCGTTGACTGACGGATAGAGTGAAGCGTATGTACCTTTCTTGGCATATCCCGCACGCTCTACTTCCATATTAGCGAGTTTTACGGTGTTGCTTTCCGAAAGAGCTATTTCCACAGCTTCGTCAAGGGTAAGTTTCTTTACAGAGGGGTCCTCTGATTTAAGTTCGAGCGAATCAGGAATGAACTGTGCGCTCAAAACAAACGAGCTTCCTAACGAAAGTAGGAAGACTAACAGTTTCTTAGTTATCTTCATAATTAAATTTTAACGACGCAAAATATAGCAAAAATCATACCTAAAACGTTTATAAAACGTTGTTTTTCGCTCTATTTTGCCTAACTTTGCAAAGTTAAGAAAAGGAAATGGGAAAAAAGTTCGTTTTTGTCTTGATTTTATTGAGTTTTTGTGTATCGGCAAAGGCTCAATTTCACTCTCTTGGGGCTGATCCCGCCTCGGTGAGATGGCATCAGATAGAAACTTCCCATTACAAGGTCATTTACCCTGCTTTCGCCGATTCTCTTGCAAGGACATACGCCGCGGGGCTTGAACGCTTCTATCCTTATGAGGCACTGTCTTCCGGCCTTACACCGACGAAGGTCTTCAAGAAGAAGTTTCCCGTGATTCTCCACACCTACGACACCAATTCCAACGGCATGGTCGTATGGGCACCGAGGCGAATGGATTTGCTTACAATTCCAGACCAGGGTTACGGCCGTTCAATGTCCTGGACTACAGACCTCACGGTTCACGAATCCCGTCACCTCAGCCAGATGATGATGGGCTACAACAACTGGCTGAAATATTTCAGATTCATTTTCGGAGACGGTGCGGCTTCCGTTGCCACAGGGCTCTACCACAAGACCTATTGGATGGAAGGTGATGCGGTTATGGCCGAAACGGGGCTTACGCAGGCGGGACGAGGACGCAGTTGGAACTTCCAGCAATACAACATTATGGCTTGGGACAAGGGAGACACAAGGTCTTTCGCAAGGTGGCTTTTCGGCTCCAACAAGAACAACACTCCCAACCACTATGCCTTCGGCTACCTTTACCTCGGTTCCATACGAGCTCTCTACAACGAGCCTATGCTCACCTCACGCTACCTCAAACAGGCAGACAATCCACTGCACCTCAACATGAACGGAGCCACAATTCTGGAAGTTACGGGAAAGAGGGAATTTTCTCCTGAACTATGGAAGCAGATTGTGGATTGGAACGTGGAGGAGTTCAGAAAAAGGAAAGATGCGAGAGGGCCTTTCCAGAAGCTAGATACCATTATGGTCAACAAGAGCAAGTGGTATGCGGAATACACCAATTCAGCCATAGTTGGCCACTACCTATATGCCATGAAGGAAAGCAAGGAAAGGGCCTTCCAGTTTGTCAGAATTGACCTTCGCACGGGCGAGGAACTGGTGTTGAGAGCCTTTTCAAGCACCACAAACTGCCTTGCCTACGATGAATACACGAAGAAAATCTTCTGGTCCGAGCATACCCCCACCATGTGGGATTTGAGAGTGGATTCGAGGATTCTCTACTATGACCCCGAGAAAGACAGTTTCGGCTATCTCACAGACCGCAAACACATACTCCAGAACCCTACTCCTGCAGAAGGATTTCTCGTAGCCATTGAATATTTCCATGATGGTTCATACGCAGTGGATTACATCGACTCAACTACCGGCGAAATTCTCAAGACCTTCCCTGTTCCCAAAGGTGTGCAGCCTGTGGAGGCAGGTTATCTCAACGGCTATCTATGCATGTTCGGTGTGTCCGAGGAAGGCAATTCCATCTATGAATATGTCGATGGCTGGAAGCAGATGTTTGAGCCTCTGCACGCCTCCGGAGAGAATTTCATGCCTCACGATGACCATTTCAACTTTGCTTCCGACATCAATGGTGTGACGGAATTCTATTCCTGGTATCCCGAGAAAAATGAAGTCTATCGCAACACCAACCTGCCATACGGAGGTTCCGACTTCCTCCACGAAGGGGATTCGGTCTATTTCTTTGTGCCGGACCTCAGGGGCAACCACCTCGTGAAAGCCAAATGCCTCGAAGAAAGGACGATAATCAGGAACATCAAGCCCGACTGGTGGATAGCGAACAAGATAACCGAGCAGGAAGATTCCCTTGCCAGTCTGGAAGGACTGAAACCTTCTTCAGAGACCTTCGGAGAGCCTTTTGAGACCGAAATATCCGAACCCAAACCATATAGAAAAATTCTTCATCCCGGCAAGGTTCACACCTGGATTCCGGGTCTCTATGTGCCTTATAACATGGGAGATGACGTTGCAGGTTCATTTTCGAACATAAGGGTCGGCGCCACAGCCTTCTTCCAGAATGACCTCGGCACATCGTTCGGCCACATAGGCTGGAAAATTGCGCCCGATGTCTATGGCACGAAGTGGAGAAGCAGCGCACATCTTGACTGGACATACGAAGGCATACTTCCGAAAATCGGCTTGAGCGTAAGTTTCAACGAAAGAAGTTCCCTCAACACTTCGAGATACAGCGCAGAGAGAGAAGTCCTCTACCCTTTCGATAAGCCCGAATCGCAACGGCAGAATGTACGTCTTACCGCAAACGGAGTGGCATCCTCTATCTCCGGCAAGCCTTTGATTACCGCAAGCCTCAACCTTTCGGTTCCTCTCGTATTCGGCAGCAAGGGACGCTACTATCGCATCAATCCGAGGGCATCTTTCTCCATATCCAACGACAAGTATGACAGGAACATACAGCCGTATGCAATTGAAATCAATACAATAGACATCAACAGGTCGCTTATTGGTCCTGATCGTGTACAAAAGCACACATTCGACTACACCTGCTCGAAAATCATTTCCGCAGGACTTTCATTGAGCACCTACACCAATGTTCCCGAGGCCTGCTATTACAGCCGTTTCAGCGCAAGCCTTAGTCTCGGTTACACTGCCCGGCTCGGCACAAAGGATTTCTTCAGCCCTCTTGCCTACGGAAGTCTCGCAATGACGCTCCCAGGCCCTTCTGTCACAGGTTTCAGGGTTACGGCTACCTATCAGCAGCCTGTCGGAAACGCCTCCTATTTCGGAGCGCTCATAGATGCCCTTCCGCGAGGATTCTCCGACTATGAAAACAATGCCCTCTACGAGTTGGGTACACCTACCTACAGGCTTACTGTGGATTATGCCATCCCAATTAACCTCAGTGGCGCAGACATCCCGGGCATACTTTATTTCAATCGAATAAATGTAGTTCCTTTCTTCGATTACTCAAGCAGGATAGTCAGGGAAAAGTGGGGCCTCAACTTCGGCAGCAATTCGCT
>JABUTT010000205.1 GCA_021443515.1 Bacteroidales bacterium | reverse complement strand
CACAAATTACTCAAGCTCGATAATGCAAATAAATTTGACATTATGCTCGCTAAATCGTAATTTTTTGAATATATTTGTATTCGACTGCGAAGGAGTATAGCAGAGGCCTATATGACTGAGCAGAGAAGGCAAAGAGACCAAAAAGAAACATAAAGAATTTTTGTGATTAAATTTAAACAGCTTCTATCATGGCTAAAGTTAAAGCACTTCTCGATAAAATTGATAAGCTCGAGAAATCCACAGGAGTAAAAAGAACCATCTTTGCAGCCTGCCCAAATTCAACAGCGGTAATCAGGGCTTCAATCCGTGCGGCAAAACGCAACAACGCCCCGATTTATTTCGCTGCAACCCTCAACCAGATTGACACCGACGGCGGCTACACCGGAATGACTCAGGAGCAATTCATCAGACTCCTCCGTTTTGAGGCTGAAAGAGTGAACTTCACAGGCGACCTCATTGCAGCTGTTGACCACGGCGGACCTTGGCTCAAAGACAAGCAGCGCACGGAAAAATGGAGCACGGAAGATGCAATGAACGGCGTAAAACAGGCTTTCGAGGCATCTGTGCTTGCAGGCTATGACCTCATCCACGTCGATCCTACTGTAGATATTAACGTACCAAAGGGCGAAACCATAGACATTCACCTCGTAGTAAAGCGCACAGTCGAACTCATCAAACACGTAGAGGACTTCAGAAAGGCAAAGGGACTGCCTGAGGTTGACTATGAAGTGGGTACTGAGGAAGTTCACGGCGGACTTGCAGACGATGCCACATTCGAGACCTTCCTCGTTGAACTCAAGGCCGGCCTCAAGGCTGTGGGACTCGAGAATGTATGGCCATGCTTCATCGTGGGCAAGGTTGGAACAGACCTCGACACCACCCTCTTTGACGGTGAAGTTGCAAAGAAACTCACTGCAAAGGTTCGTCCTTACGGAAGTTGGATTAAGGGCCATTACACCGACAGCGTGGAAAACCCACAGGACTACCCTCTCTGCGGAATGGGCGGCGCGAATGTAGGTCCTGAGTTCACCCAGAGCGAATATGTTGCTCTCGCTGAACTTGAGCAAATCGAGAAGAAGAAGGAAAAAGAGGGAAAGGTAGCAATGCTTTCAAATATGGTTGCAGTCCTCACCCAGCTTGTAAAAGACTCGAACAGATGGCAGAAATGGCTCCACAGCGACGAAGAAGGCCTTGCTTTCGAGGCTCTCCTTCCTGAAAGAAGAGAGTGGATTGTACAAACCTGCTGCCGCTACATCTGGCAGAAACCTGAAGCGCTCGCAGCACGCAGCCTTCTCTATGCCAACCTCGAAAGACTCGGCATAGATGCTGAGGACATCGTAATCAGCCGTATCGAAAGAGATATGGACAAATACTTCGTAGCCTTCAATATAGTAGGTCTAAACGACAAGTAGTCCTCCCCTCTCTAATACAAAAAAACCGGTCTGAACAATCTCAGACCGGTTTTTTTAATCCTTTTGAATACATTTGTATTTGAGCATATTCGCTATTCTGTGACCTTTAGAGTTGTGGGTTCCGATTCCAAGGTAAAGGTAACCGTCGTGAATGTGGAGACCTTCAGCCTCGCAATAGTGGTCTGCGCAGTCGAGAAGCGTCTCCTGGTTTGCGAAGTCGGACGCAGCCGCAACCTTTGTTCTCGGACAAACTATGTTACCCAAATAATCGAGAACTGCAACGTAGGCCACAGAGTCGTCATATTTGCCGGATGTGGTCTCAACTGCATTTCCTTCATACCAATAGATGTAGTCACCCCAGACTGCAAAACCCTGCGAATTATAGGAATAGAGCAGGCTCTTGTCGGTTGAGGAGAGATTGCTCTTGAGTGTAAACGAACCGAGTGGTTTGAGTTTCGTGAGATTCTTTGCTCTTATCGTTTCTGTCTGAGATACCCTCTTCGGAGTACCTTCCTCTCCTCCCCAAGAGCGGGTTATGTTGATGTTCTCGCTCGAGAGAGCAAGCATCTCGTCAAGGTCAAACATAACGAAGTGACGAGTGCCTGTGCTTCTGCCGCCCACAACAACCCTGCGATTTTCAAAATCGACATTAACCTCGAGAGCGGTAATACTCACCTTTTCTCCCGCATTGTTCACATAACTGTCCATCCAGAATGTGTCTCCCGCACAATGCTCTGCAGTGGAATTCGCCACATACTTGAAGCGTGAGAATGTGTGGTTGCTTCCATAATCGGCGTAGGTGCCGTAGGTAGCCTGTCCGTGGCTGCTGAGCCATATATATTCCCCATCCTCGGTATTTTCACACAACATCATGTTTCCGTGACCGAACCATTTGAGGCACATATAACTTGAGTATTTTTCATTCACCTTGTCGTGCTTGGTAAGGTAAACTATATACTTGCTGTTGTTTTCAAGGCTTGTGCTCTGTCGGTTCTGCGTGAAGAAGAACGGTCCCGTGTCGGATATCCTGTCACCATCCTGCATAATGTTGCCTGTGGCATAGAGAGTGGTGGAAGTAAGAAGTATGTCCTTGGAAAGAGGAGCCTTAATCGCTTCCGTCGGGTCGAGCAGGGATGAAACTTTTTCCTTCACGCTGAGGGTGCAGCGTGCAGAACGAAGTCCCTGCCAGGAGATATTAATATAAGTTACTCCTACAGAAAGGCCTTTCACCCAACCTTCGCCATTTACCGTAGCCACGTCAGGATTGGTGGACTTGTAGGTAAGTTCCGACATAGCCACAGAGGGCACAGTCTTGACATTGAGTTGAACCTCTTCGCCGACCTTGATGGTCGTAAAAGAGGGTTCTACAATGATTTTCTCCACAGAAATGCCCTTTTCCTTCTCTCCGCAGCAAGCGAAGAGAGGGATAAGAGCGATTAAAACGAATTTTACAAATTTCTTCAAAATAGTGAATTTTTAGAAGTTAAGCGCTACTCGTCAAGAGCGATGGTAATCTTGCCTTTAAGCCTTTCAGAGCCTGTTGCCGCAATGGATGAAGTAGCACGAGAACGACGCATGTCAACAGAGATTCTCTGCCTCAAGTAGAAGTTGCCCGAAGCGATGTTGATGCTTGGGTCGAGTTTGAACCTGATGGTATAGAAGCCTGAGTTTCCGTCATCCTCATTGCTGAGCATTTCATTGTACTGGACTGCAACGCTTTCATCCCAGTTAGGAACCACGATGTGAACATCGCCGGTTGTGGAGCCGTCGAAAGCCGTTTCCTTATGCGAACCCTCGGCAAGAATCCAGTTTGTGCCATCCTGAGAGTATTCCACAGCATAGAATGCAGGACCTGATCCGGATGCCGCAGTACCTGAAGAATATACTATGGTCTGGCCGCCGACAAGGTTCTCGACAGGAACTATATAAACGAATGCATCATTCAGAACCATACCCTTAGAGTAGCAATGTCCCTGACCATAGCCGTATGTAGGAGTGCCTGCAATCTGGATGGTAAGGATAGCGCCTTTGTTAGACCAGTCTTTGTAGTAACCCTTCCAGTTCTTTTCTGCATTATAAGTGTTTGCAGTTGACCAGAAGCAGTAATTTGCATCCTTTATGTAGTTTGCCGCCTCTGTTGCATTTGTACCTGCTGTAGAAGCGGTTCCATTGTAGAAGTTGAAGTTCCAGAATACAGGGAAGCCCACTGTAACGCCTGAAGGAGCCACTTTTGCCGAAACAGGAGCTTGAGCCTTGCCGTCGATTGACAATTTGATAGTGATGTCTCCGGAAACGGTTGGAGTACCGACTACAGGGATGGACAGATACAGAATGCCCTTCGGATTTTCTTCTGTTATCTCAGCAACTGAGAGTGAATATTTGTCTTCTTTGATTGAAAGACCTGCCGCAGCGGCACCTTCAACTGTTCCACTAACGACAACAACCTCCTCTCCGCTTGCTTTGACATAAGGAATCTGGACGGTTGCAGTTGATTCCTTGCCTGTGGTGAAACCTCCGAGAAGTTCTGGGTCAAAGTATGCGAAACCGCACTTTTCCTGAGTAATCGCGATATTGGCGCTCTTGCCGCCACAGTTGATGGTAATGTTGCCTACCCTCTGCTCACCTTTGTTGTAACTGATTGCAAAAGTGACTTGAGTATAGGAGTAGTGGGTTTCCGCAGCCGGACCGGAAGTCCTGTCTGGCTTAATCCAGTCGCTATCGACACTGAGTGTCCACGCAGCCGGAGCAAAGAAGTTGATATTCTTTCTCTGCGCCATGCAATCAACTGAAAAATTATCATCTTCTTTCATAAAAGGGACATCCGACGCCTTCTTCTGGCACGAAGTGAAAAGAAGGACAAGGGCGAAGGATGCCAATATGATTTTGCTTATTGTTTTCATTTTACCAACCTGGGTTTTGAGTTAAATTAGGATTTTCCGTGATAGCAGTTGCAGGAATAGGCTTTACATACTTGTAGTCAGCCCACTTTCTTGTAAGAGCGGTTGAAGTCTGGATGTAGCCTGAAGTTCCCTTAGAAAGTTTGTTGCCGGTAGTGCTCGCTCCATCGATGTAAAGAATCTTACAATTTGATTTGAGTGATGAGTTGGCGGTAACAATGGTATCGGTATTACCATCATTGTCGAGGTCAAGTTCCTTGTCAACTTCGGTAATCCAGAGTCCCCTCCAAGGTCTTGCAAGGAGTTCGCCCTGATGCCAGCGCATAATGTCGTGGTAGCGAAGATATTCCATTGCATATTCGATACCCCTTTCCCTACGGATTTCGAGGATGTAAGGATCAGTAACCTTGTTCTGGAAATATGCCACCATATAAGGGTCAGCCTCTTTAGGATAGATGTTCTTCACACCCGCCCTTTCACGAATAGGCTTTACCGTCTTGTTCCAAACAGCCTCTGTCATCTGACCGAGTTCTGCCTTTGCTTCAGCGTAAGAGAGGAGAACCTCGGCATAACGCATCATAGGCACGTCAGTGTAAGTGGTCATACCCTGTGGGTCGTGAGCAGTGTCATCGAGCAAATACTTGATTGGATGGTAGCCTGTCTGCGAATAAGTCACGTCAGGAGCGGCCTTTTTGCTGCCACCATCCCTTGTGAAGCCCGGAGTACGAATGGTCTGTGCAAGACGATAGTCCCTGTCTTTACATTCATCCACGAAAGAGCAACCCTCAAAATCCTCAAATGGAGTTCCATCGAGTTTGAGATAGGTGTTGATGAAGTCTCTGTTGAATGAATACTGAGCGTGCTGGGCATTTACGAAATAGTCGTTGATTGAATAGGAAATATCCTTTACATTAAGAGTTTCGTCATTGTCCTTTGCCCATATCCACTCGTTTGTGGTGTATGTCTTGCAACCATCAGGGTCTGTGAACATTGCCCTGTACTGGGTTTTGCGGGCATTTGGATTGTCGGCAAGAGAATAAATGCCGCTTTCCATGAGTTTCTCGCAAGCGTCGATACACTCTTTGAGGTACATCTCGCTCTCGTCAGACTTCCAAGGCTGGCCGGTTGAAGGGTCAACAGAATGATATTTCCTGTAAGTTCCTTCATAGAGGCAGAAACGTGCCTTGTAGGCAAGAGCCACATATTTGTGGATGTAAGAAGCCCTGTTGCGGTATTTGTCGGATGTAAGACAGTTCTCGCAAGCATAATTGATATCCTCGAGAATGAAGCGGAACACATCTTCCCTGTTGTCACGGTCCTTCGTAAGAGCCTCAGTGTCGGTGGACGAAATCATACTCTTGTAAATAGGAACCGCACCAAAGGTCTGAACCTTGAGATAGTAGAACAAAGCGCGGAAGAAGCGGCCTACACCTTCATAGTGGTTGAGAATCTCTCCGCTCGCCGATGCCTTGCGCATATTGTCGAGGTAGTAGTTGATTGAACGCAACTGACTCCAGTTTGATGTTGTCCAGTTGCTTGCATCGTATGCAGTGTAGTTATCGGTATAATATCCATAGAGACCACTCCACGCGTAGGCATCTGCATAGCGGTCTGCTGCGAGGAAGTCGTCGAGGTTTATGTCGAAACTGCGGATAAAGGCATTGGAGTAGATTTCGAGCGAAGACTCATCCACGAAGTAGTATTCACTCTCAATCTTATATGGATTCTGCTTATTGAGGAAGCCTTTACAAGAAAATGCAGAGAAAGCAGCAAGTGCAAGAATTATTATCTTTTTCATATTTCCTTGATTAGAATGTTAGGTTAACTCCAAAAGTGTAAGACTTGAATACAGGATAGGTGTAACCGTCGCCTGCGCTTCCGAAGTCGGTGTCGTATGTAAGAGCCTCCGGATCGAAGTTCGGAGCCCATTTGTGCATAGGAGTGAAGGTAAGGAGGTTCTCTCCCGAGAGATAGAACTTGAGACCTTTAATCTTCATCTTCTGGCAAAGCTTGTTGCTGAATGTATAGTCAATCTGGACATTCTTCAAACGAAGGTATGCTACGCTCTGCTTGTACTGGGTGTTAGGGGTTTCAAGCACCCTTGTGTCATAATTTGCACTGTTTGACTGATAGGTTGTAAGTCTTGGCCAGTAAGCGGTTTCAGGGTTCATAAGGTATTCATTGCCCGCTTCATCCACGCCAATTTTAGCAATTGTGTTGTTGCTCAAAGAGTGGATTGTAGGGATAAATGCGAAGAACGGACGACCGTACTTGCCCCAGAACAAACCTGCGTCAGGACCCGGATACCAATCTTTCTTGCCGATACCCTGCCAGAACATGCTGAAACCTATGCCATTCCAGTTGAGGGAAATATTGAAACCATATTGGAAACGAGGAAGAATGTTACCTATGACTGAAAGGTCGCCGGAATTGTCAACTGTCATATCGCCATAGTCGATTATACCCGAGTTGTCGATATCCTTGATTTTGAGTTGACCGACTCTCGTAACCTTATCTGCGCTCTGGAGGAACTGCTGGAAAGCCGAATTGTTTACATCATCCTGGTCCTTGAAAAGGCCTGCTGAAGTATAACCCCACATTTCACCGAGTGTCATACCCACATAATAGTTGCCCGGAGTACCATCATTCTTACATATATCGCTTATTGTTCCAAGGCTCTTTGTAGGATTCTGGTACTTGGTCACGACTGAATAATAGTCCCAAACCATACCCTTGATGCTGTATGAGAAAGGTTTGCCGCCTGCATTGAACTCGTCTCTCCACTGGAGCGAAAGTTCCCAACCGTTTGTACGAATTTCCGCATTGTTGCCCTTAGGTGAAGAAGCTCCATAAACTGCAGGAAGCGCCAATGAAGTGGTGTACATATCGGAAGTGAGGCGGATGTAATAGTCGCCTGAGAATGAAAGACGGTTGCCGAGGAAGTCGAGGTCGAGACCTACGTCGAAGGTTGTTGATCTTTCCCAAGTAAGCGAAGTAGGAACCACACCGCCGACTGAGGTGTATTTTGGAAGAGTACCTCCGAGAACTGTATCGGTGGCAGTTGCAATGCTCATTTCTGAAGTGTAAGAGTAAGGGCTTACATTACCGTTACCCATAGAACCTGCAGAAAGCCTGATTTTGGCATTGTCAAGCCAATGTTTTGCACCTGTCATCCAAGGCTCTTCAGAGAGTCTCCAACCGAATGAACCTGATGGGAAGAAACCCCACTGTGAATATGCAGGGAACTTGCTTGAACCGTCATAACGACCGCTGACCTCAAAGAGATACCTGCTCTTGAAACCATAGTTTACACGGAAGAATGCACCGAAATATGCCCATTCATTACCACTCTGAGTTGGAACGTTAGCAGTACCGCTCATAAGGGCGAAGGTAGGCTTGCTTTCAGTGATGTAGGTAAACTGCTTGTTTGTAAGAGTCTCGTATTTGCTTGATTCGATATTCACACCGATGAGGGCTGTGAGAGAATGGTTAGGTCCGAGTTTCGGTGAGTAAGAAAGATAGACGTTACCACTGTGGTAGTTGGTTTCATAGTTAACCTGCTGGAGATAAGAAGTATCCGGGTTAATGCCTTCATATTGGATGATGCCCTTTCCCTTGGAGAAGCCCACTGCCTGGTTAACATCAATTCTCTTGCGTCCTGTGTAGTTGTAGGAATATTCTCCGGTAAGTCTCAACACCTGAGGAATGAAATCTATGTCCAAAGAGAGTTTGTTGCGCAAATAGATGTACTTGTCGTCCCTGTAAGCCTTACCCTCTGCCAAAGCCGCATAGCCTGAAATGGCGGCTGCAGGAGTCCAGGTACCGTCAGGGTTTTTGATTGTAGATACCGGATAGGCAGCGTGGTTGATGAGTTTTTCCATAGAACCGCCGGTCTGCTCCTTAGGCTGGTAGAAGAGATGTCTCGAAATTGACATATTGTTTGTAACCTTCAACCATTTTGTAACCTGGATGCTACCCTTTGCGCGAAGGTCGAACTTCTTGTAGTTTTCCTTACCCACGCGATAGATTCCGTCGAAATCATAGAAACGGCCTGATACATAGTAAGAACTCTTGTCTGTGCCGCCGCTTACGCTAAGGTTGTGCTCGGTCTGAACGCTGACAGGTTTGTAGAATTCGTCATACCAGTCGGTATTTCCGTAATATGCCCATCCGAACATATCGTGGCCTTGAAGTTGAGTTACCTTTGAAAGGCTTGGGTCGGCATTTCTTCTGTCATATTCCTGATAGATTTCCTCTGTGTAAGGAATTTTGCTGTCAACGTGGTTGAGACGAGCCTTTGTACCGCGATAATAACCATCGTAACACTCCATCCACCAGGTGAGCCACTCCTTACCATCCGTAATACCCGAAGGAATGACAGTACGACGGTTAACAGTAATGTTACCTGAGTAAGTAACCTTAGCCTCGCCTTTCTTTGCATCCTTGGTTGTGACGAGAATGACACCGAACGCTCCTCTTGCACCGTAAACGGCTGCAGAAGACGCATCCTTGAGGACTGACACGCTTTCAACATCTTCAGGGTTGATACTTTCGAGGGTACCTTCTACACCATCGATGAGGACAAGGGTTGAACCGCCGGCACCGATTGAAGAAGTACCTCTGACGTTGATGTCCGCGCTTCTTGAAGGTTTACCATCGTTGAATGTAATGTTCAAACCGGTGATTTCGCCCTGGAGTGCCCTTGAAAGGTTGCCCACTGAACGGTTGGCAATCGCCTTTGAATCGATCTGCTCAACAGCACCGACGACATCGCGTTTTTTCATTGTGGCATAACCAACGACAACAGTTTCTTCAAGTTGAGTGACATCATCCTTGAGGAAGATGGTCACGTTTGAAGAAGGCTGCGCTACGAGCAGAGCCTCATCTTTGTAGCCAAGGCAGGAAGCCTTGAGGGTTACAGGAAATTTCTTCACTGAAAGAGTGAAACCTCCGTTAATGTCTGTGACGGCATTTCCGGCAGAAGCATTGTCTCCCGAGGTTGCGATAATCACAACTCCCGCAAGAGAATT
>JABUTT010000033.1 GCA_021443515.1 Bacteroidales bacterium | reverse complement strand
GTCAATAGATTTGATTGTCTGGTTTTCGATCTTGTCAACCCTGTTTTTAAGGTCGTCAAGTTCATTCTTCGTTGCACATGACCCTAATGCAAGAAGGGTTGCAACGGCTAAGATGATTGTTGTAATTTTTTTCATAAAACTATTTGGTGAAATAATTATTTCTTGTTGGGAGATGTCGCTGCTATCTTATGTTCTTTCAGTCGGATAGTAGCAACAAAAAACCGTGTCCTAAATCTTCCATAAGGGGGGGGGGGGAATTAGTCCCCATTTGACCACAATACAAAAGAGGTGCAAAGTTAAAAAAACTTTTACACCCCTCCAAATATTTGATTATAAATTTTTTAGATTCTGTCCAAGCAAGCCTCAACGAGCTTCTTGACCTGTGGTTTGTAATCAGTATTGGCATCCTTGAGATAACGGTGAGCGATGATGCAGCAAACGGTTGCGGCATTGTGGCCGAGTTTCTTTGCAAGACCTGCGATAGCGCTGCCTTCCATTTCAAAATTGGTGATTTTGCGTCCGTCAAATTCGAAAGACTCAAAATCTTCGAGCATATCAGGCATTGCAAGAGGAACCCTGACAACACGACCCTGAGGACCATAGAAACCACTTGCAGATATAGTCATACCCGGAACAGTAACATCTGCAAAACGGTCGATGATGGCTTGGGAAGCCTTTACGAAATATGGATCAGGAAGATGTTTTGCCCAATGAACGTGCTTTTTGAAAGCCTCTTCATAGTCAAGAAGGGCAATTTCATCTCGATTTTCATACCAGTTGAGAAGGCCGTCGCAACCCACTGAAATATGGCTGAGTACGAAGGCTCCGAGAGGAATCTCCTTCTGAATTGCGCCAGAGGTGCCTATGCGAAGGATTTCGAGAGTTCTGTGTTCAGGTTTGACCTCGCGAGTCTCAAAGTCCACATTTGCAAGAGCATCGAGTTCGGTCATTACTATATCTATATTGTCGCAGCCTATGCCTGTTGAAAGAACGGTTATGCGTTTGCCTTTGTAACTACCTGTGCATGAAACGAATTCACGGGAAGCGGAGTGGCTTTCCACGCTTTCAAAATAATTTGAAACCATTTCGACACGGCCCGGGTCCCCCACAAGAATAACCTTGTCTGCAAGATGTTCAGGACGTATATGAAGGTGAAAAATCGAACCGTCTTGGTTAATGATAAGTTCTGATGGAGCTATTTTCATAATATTCTATCTATCTTAAAGTTTTACAAATATAAGAATTATTTGTATTTTTGCATCCCTATATAGATTTTTATGTGGCAAAGACTGCAAACCTTATATTTGGCGATAGCATTGGGACTCATTATCTCGATGTTCTTCTGCAACTGCGCCTTCGTTCTAAATGAACAAGGAGCAAAGGAAGGCATTCTCTTCATAGAGAAGACTCCTTATCTCATTTTTCTCGTGATGACAGCAATCGCGGGAGGATTCTCCCTCTTTACTTTCAAGTGGAGGTTCCTGCAAATGAGGATAGCAGTAATCCAGGCACTCATCCTTTTGGGATTTCAAATCTGGATTATAGTGGATTTCATCGCGCTCAGAGGTGGGCTCATCTTTACCGTACCTGCTGTTTTCCCTGTCGTGGCGGCGATTCTTTCCATTCTCGGAGCAAAAAACATTATGCTTGACGAAGCTATGGTCCAGAGCGCCTACAGGATAAGGAATTCAAGAAGAAAACGAAAGTAAATGGAAAAAAGAGTAGCAATTGTCGGTATGGGCATCGTATCGCCCTTGGGACACAGTGTTGAGCAATACTGGAAGAACCTGATTGGAGGCGTATGCGGCATATCGAAAATAGAAAGATTCGATGTATCAGACCTGCCTTGCAAGGTGGGAGCGCAAGTTAACGATTTCAATCCGGCAGATTTCGGACTTGAAAATTCAGTCATTCGCAAAATGGACAGATTCGCCATGTTTGCCCTCGCAGCATCCTTACAGGCATTCAAACAGAGCGGACTGAACTCAGAAGAAGGGGGAAACATTGACCCATTCAGACTGGGAGTTTATATCGGTTCGGGTATCGGAGGATATTCCTCAAACTATGAAGGCAATGTCAAGATGCATCTTGAAGGTCCAAAATGGGTTTCTCCGAACTTCATTCCCACCATCATCCCTAATACAGCCTGCGGACATGTGGCAATAAGGACACGCGCATACGGTCCAAGCATCAACATAACAAATGCTTGCGCAAGTTCTACCCATAGCATAGGCGAGGCTTATCGTGCAATCAAACACGGCTATGCGGATGCCATTATCGCCGGTGGAAGTGAGGCTTGTCTTATAAGAATGTCACTTGCAAGTTTCGGAAATATGAGGGCTCTTTCAAGAAAAGAAGATCCTCTCAATGCGAGCCTTCCATTCAGCGCAGACCGTGACGGCTTCGTTCTTGGAGAAGGTGCCGGAATAGTGATTCTTGAAGAGTGGGAGCACGCTAAGGCACGAGGAGCTAACATCCTTGCCGAAATCGTGGGTTATGGAGCTTCCACAGACGCTTACCACACCACCGCCCCTCGTCCTGACGGAACAACCCAGGCAAGAGCAATTGCCTGCGCCCTTGAAGAGGCTGGATATAAGTCCGGAGAGCCTATCTACATAAACGCTCACGGCACTGGAACTCCTCTCAACGACGCTTGCGAAACCAAGACATTCAAACTCGTCCTCGGAGAAAAAGAGGCGCACAAGGCAAAGATTACAGCTCTCAAAAGTATGACTGGACACGCTCTCGGAGCAGCGGGAGCAATGGAAGCCATAGCCAGCGTGCTTACTCTCCAAAACGGACTCGTGACTCCGACCATCGGTCTTACAAATCCCGACCCGGAATGTGACCTCGACTTCACTCCTCTCAAACCTCAGAAGTATGACGGCGAACTTGCGATTTCAGACTCGCTCGCCTTCGGAGGACACAACGCCTGCATCGCTTTCAGGAAAGTATAAGTCCGCAACTATAATATTATAGGAAAAGCCGTACAGATATTCTGCACGGCTTTTTTGTACTAATTATTAACAAATTAAATTATGGTTACATCATACCCATTGCGCCCGGGCCGCCTGCTGGAGCCGGTGGTTCAGGTGCAGGGATGTCTGTAATTGCACATTCGGTTGTGAGGAACATACCTGCAACGCTTGCTGCATTCTCAAGAGCCACGCGCGCCACCTTTGTAGGGTCGATAACTCCTGCTGCGAAAAGGTTGCAGTATTCTCCAGTGCGGGCATTATAACCGAAATCGGCCTTACCCTCACGAATTTTGTTGATTACTACACTGCCTTCAACACCTGCGTTTGCAGTAATCTGTCTCAATGGCTCTTCAATGGCGCGAGCAATGATGTTGATACCGGTCTGCTCGTCTTCATTCTCGCCTTTGAGGGTTTTGAGAGCCTCGGTTGCCCTGATGAAAGCCACACCGCCACCCGGGATGATACCCTCTTCAACTGCGGCACGGGTTGCATTGAGAGCATCCTCAACCCTGTCTTTCTTCTCCTTCATCTCAATTTCTGTGGCAGCACCAACATAGATGACGCCTACACCGCCTGAAAGTTTGCCGAGACGCTCCTGGAGTTTCTCTTTGTCATAGTCGGAAGTGGTGTTGCCAATCTGGGCCTTAATGCCTTTAATTCTCTCGGCAATGTCCTCAGTAGCACCCGCTCCGCCAACAATGGTACAGTTGTCCTTTGTGATTGTGACTTTTTCACAGCGTCCGAGCATATCGAGAGTTGCACCCTCGAGAGAGAATCCCCTTTCCTCTGACACAACCACTCCACCAGTGAGAGTTGCGATGTCCTGAAGCATTTCCTTGCGACGGTCTCCATATCCCGGAGCCTTCACAGCGGCAACCTTGAGTGTACCGCGAAGTTTGTTGAGAACGAGGGAGTTGATAGCCTCTCCATCCACATCTTCAGCGATGATGAGAAGGCTCTTGCCCTCGCGTGCGATAGGCTCGAGAACAGGAAGAAGGTCTTTCATAGTGGAAACCTTCTTGTCGGTGATAAGTATGAAAGCCTCGTCAAGAACAGCCTCCATCTTTTCTCCATTGGTCATAAAATAAGGTGAGATATAGCCTCTGTCGAACTGCATACCTTCCACAATCTTGACCTCGGTGTCTGTGCCTTTGGCCTCTTCGACTGTGATTATGCCATCCTTTACCTTATTCATTGCATCGGCGATGAGTTTGCCGATATATGCGTCGTTGTTGGCTGAGATTGTGCCGACCTGCTCAATCTTCGAATAGTCGCCGCCGACTGCCTGGCTCTGATGGCGAAGATTTGCAACGACAGCCTCAACAGCCTTGTCGATACCCCTCTTGAGGTCGAGAGGATTTGCACCTGCAGTGACGTTCTTCAAACCTACATTTATAATAGCCTGCGCAAGCACGGTTGCAGTGGTTGTGCCGTCGCCTGCCTGCTCGTTGGTCTTTGTTGCAACATCCTTTACCATCTGCGCGCCCATATTGGCGAAGGTATCTTCAAGTTCGATTTCCTTTGCAACGGTAACGCCGTCTTTTGTAATCTTTGGAGATCCGAATTTCTTGTCAATCACCACATTTCTGCCCTTTGGACCGAGGGTGACTTTGACTGCATTTGCAAGAGCATCCACACCCTCTTTCATTGCGGTGCGGGCTTCAACATTGAATTTTATATCCTTTGCCATAGTTTACAATATTGCTAAAATGTCGCTTTGTTTCATAATGATGTACTTCTTGCCCTCAACGGTAATCTCTACTCCAGAATACTTTCCGTAAAGCACCTGGTCGCCTGCCTTTACCTCCATAGGTTCGTCCTTCTTTCCGGGACCTGCAGCGATGACCGTTCCGCTCTGAGGTTTTTCTTTTGCACTGTCAGGGATATAAAGACCTGACGCTGTCTTGGTCTCAGCCTCTTTTGGCTCCACCAACACTCTGTCTTGTAATGGTTTAATCATAATATTCTGTTGTTTTAATTTTCATTTCAACGGGCTGCCTGCCCACCGTTATCATAATGATTCAAACAAAATGCCATTACCCGGAGATGTCCTCAGGACTGACATTTTGGCAGAAAAGGGCTATTGCTGCGAGTCACCATCCTCTAATTCTGGAGAACTGGCGTCCTCTACTAAGGGCGAACTGCCCTCCTCTATTCCCGGCAAAAAGTTGCCTTCAATATCGGGCAGAGCCTTCTTGGATTTAACTCCCAAATTTAATACCTTATGGGCAGACACCAAAATGCTTTGACCTGAATTTTTGAGTTTGTCGTTTGCATCCTCATAAGCCTTCTGGGCATCATTAAGTTTCTCGCCAATTTTTGTCATGTATTTGGCAAAATCGGCAACCCTGTCAACCATATTCTGGGCCGATTTTATGATTTGCTCCTGGTTCTTGAGTTGGGCAACATTTCTCCATGCCATGTTAATCATTCTGAGGAATGGCAGAATAGTTTCTTCAGATGTGATGAGAACTCCTTTTGAAAACGCCTCCTTCCAAAGATTAGGATCTTCCTCGTATGCAAGTTGAAGGGCAGGATAGTTCGGCACGAACATAATTACATACTCCACCATTTTGCGACCCGGACGAAGATATTCGCTGTAATTCTTACCGACGAGACGATTTACCTGTTCCTTTATCGCCTTGGTATTCTCTTTCGCTGCCGCAGCCCTTTCTTCATCGGTTTTAGCTTCATAATATTTCACATAGGCATTCAATGAAACCTTGGCATCTACAATCACATCCTGATTATTTACAAAGTGAAGAATGAAGTCGGGTCTCATCTTCTTATCTGTGTCCTCATTCTTGATTACAACGCCATCGGATGTACGCAGGGTTACCTCCTGGTCGAAGTCCCTTCCCTCTACAAAACCTTCGTCCCTGAGAAGATTATAAAGTATGGTTTCGCCCCAGCAACCCTGAATTTTCTTCTGACCCCTCATTGCATCCGCAAGGTTGTCCGCCTTGTTTCCAATATTCTTCGATTGTTCCGCAAGATTCTTGACCGCATTTTCAAATTGTGCCTTGAAAAACGCCGCCTCTTTTGTCGTCTTTTCCTTGTTCTCCTCAAAGGCGGTTTGCATTTTTTTGAGATTGTCGTCGATGTTTCCAGACAATTTAGTGAAGGTTTCCTCTGCTTTTTTATTCAAAGCCTCTTCCCTCTGCTTGAGAAGTTGCTCGGTCTGCACTGTCATCTCAGCCTTAATCGCCTTAATTTGAGTTTCAAGGTTTTCCTTATGGGTGTTTTTGAGAGTTTCTATCGCCTTTTCATGGTCTTCCTTCTGCTCCTTATGAAGCTTCTCTTTGTCCTCGATTATTGCTTCGTACTTTGTCTTTTGGCTTTCAAGCTGATTCTCAAACTGAGTTTTCTGACTCTCAATCTGCGTTTCGTACTGCGCCTTCACAGAGTCAATCTTGCTCTGAGCGACCGAGTTCTTCACTATAAAAATTACCATAACCACAGCAAGCACCGCTGCGAGAACCGAAAGAATAATTACCGTTGTCATCATCATTTATTTTATTTTTCAAAGATACATTTTTTTTATATTTGTGGCATCATTGACTGACTTATGAAAATAAATCTTATAGTTGTCGGGAAAACAAACATTTCCTGGGTGGAAGAAGCAGTGAAGGAATACTCGGGCCGCCTTCTCCATTATGTGCCTTTCTCCATCACCGTCATTCCCGATGTGAAGAATGCAGCCTCGCTGAGTGTCCAGAGCCTGAAGGAAAAAGAAGGCGAAGCCATTCTCAAGGCCATACAACAAGCTGATGAGGTGATTCTTCTCGATGAAAAGGGAAAGGAATTTACCTCTGTAGAGTTCGCCGCAAAACTCCAAGCGTGGCAAACCGCGCTCGGAAACAGGAATTTGGTATTTGTAGTCGGAGGTGCCTTTGGCTTCTCACAGGCTGTCTATGATAGGTCCAACGGCAAAATCTCGCTAAGCCTGATGACTTTCTCCCATCAGATGATAAGGGCTATTTTCGTCGAGCAACTTTATCGCGCCCACACCATCATCAAGGGCGAAAAATATCACCACGTTTAGTCTTTTTCTTAGGCGTCTTCTTTCTCGTCTCGTCCCTGTGGAGTTGGAGGAGTAGCTACCCTGAGCGCCTCAACAACTATGGAGAGCATACGACTTGCCGCTGCATTTGCTGCATCTACAACATCGTCCGCATTGTTTTCATAGTCGGTTGAAGAGAAATCGTGGGCCTCATTGGTAATCACGGACATACCGAAAACAGGCACACCGCTGTGGCGGGCAACGATAACCTCAGGAATGGTGGACATACCCACTGCATCCGCACCTATCATACGGAAATACTTGTACTCTGCAGGAGTCTCGTATGATGGACCGGTACCTGCATAATAAACACCTTCCTTCACTTCTATTCCAAGTCCGGTTGCAACTTTCTTGACAAATTTGATGATGTCAAGGTCGTACGGGCGGGTCATATCAGGGAAACGGTGGCCGAACTCAGGCATATTAGGACCGATGAGAGGATTAGGGAGAGCATTGATATGGTCGCGAATAATCATAATGTCGCCAATTTTGAAGTCCGGATTCACACCACCGGCGGCATTTGAAACTATGAGTGCGCGAATGCCGAGAAGAACCATAACGCGAATTGGAAGCGTAACCTGATCCATTCTGTAGCCTTCATAATAGTGGAAACGACCCTGCATTGCAACCACAGGTCTGCCTCCGAGATGTCCGAAGATGAAATTGCCCTTGTGGCCAACAGCGGTCGAAACAGGGAAGTTTGGAATTTCCTTGTATGGAATTATAATTGGGTTTTCAATGGCATCTGCAACTGAGCCGAGACCAGATCCGAGGACGATACCGACAAGGGGCTTGAATCCGCCAATGCGTTCCTTAATGTAGTCGGTGGTTATTTTTATTTCTGAAAATGTCATAATTTTTAGCGTTTATAATGGTTTTTTAGATGATATTTCTTGTCTTTTTTTGTGATTCGGCACAAGGGGGATTCACTATAACTTAAGTGAAGAGAGCACCCTGCGGCTCTGGGCAAGAATTTCCTCTTCTCCCGGAATTTCCTTGTTCCTCATCAGGAAACGTCCCGCGCAAAGCACATCCGTAATGCTGTCCGAGTGAGCCGAATATACGAAGTTGGCGATGAACGGAGCATTTGAAAGGAAGAAACAGCTATTGGTATCGACTATCAACATATCTGCGCTCCTTCCCTCTTCAATCTTGCCGGTGTTGAAACCGAGAGCCTCGGCGGCGTTGATTGTGGCTGTATCGAGAAGTTCGTTGAGAGGCATTGCGGTAGGGTCGCCACGGAAAGCCTTCTGAAGCATTGCCGAAGTCTTCATCGTTTCCAACATATCGAGGTTGTTGGATGAAGCGCAACCGTCAGTACCGAGACAGATGTTTGCGCCTGCAGCCTTGAGTTCTTTATAGAGGAACTTGTAGCCACTGCCTATCTTGAGGTTGGAATTTATGTTGTGGACGCAGGTAACCTTGTTCTTGCCGAGAAGTTCCACATCCTCCTCGGTAAGATGAAGGGCGTGGGCGGCGATGAGGTCCTTTCCGAGAAGACCCAACTGCGAAAGATATTTGACCGGAGTTACTCCGTGAGCCTTGATGCAGTTTGCAACCTCAGTTTCCGTTTCCGAAAGGTGCATGTGGATTCTAAGTCCGTTCTTACGGGCAAAATCAGCTCCCCAGAGAAGCATTTCCTCACTCACGGTGTAGATGGAATGGAAGCACACGAGGAACTGGGCCATTTCCCTATTCCAAGGTTTTGCCCTCTCAAAGGTCTTGAGGAACTGCTCCTTCTGAACCTTTGTGAGTTCCGGATCCATCCTGTCGAGAAGAACATAACCCATAGCGTGTCTCACACCCATTTCGTGAGCGGAGCGATGGGCCGTGGGAACATACCAGTAATGGTTGTTGTAGAGGGTGGTTCCCGTTTTTATCATTTCGGCGCAGGCAAGTTTGCCGGACCAGTAGATATAGTCGGAAGAAAGACTTTCCTCAATGAGCCAGATGGCATCGAGCCACTTTTCCAAAGCCATATCCTCGCCCGCTCCCCTCATGAGATTCATCTCGCTGTGGGTGTGCATATTAGCAAATGATGGGCAGGCGCTTTTATGGGTACAGAATATGGTTTCAGCCTCTTCTTTCGGGAAATCCTCCGGAGGGATGCTTCCAGTAGGAAGAATGTGCTTGAATAGTCCATCTGAGATATAGATGTCCACCTTTGAGCCGTCAAGCTCGATATTTTTCAAAATAATCCCTTTCATGAAGAAACTGTTTCAATTTAATTACAAACATTCTTTATGTTTCTTTTTGGTCTCTTTGTTTTCTCTGCTCAGTCATATAGGCCTCTGCTATACTCCTTCGCAGTCGAATA
>JABUTT010000003.1 GCA_021443515.1 Bacteroidales bacterium | reverse complement strand
TCGAACCCAAGACCCACAGCTTAGAAGGCTGTTGCTCTATCCAGCTGAGCTACGAGACCGTCCACGAAAATTCGGACTGCAAATATACTCCATTTTCCCGAATATTCAAAAAAATACTATCTTTGCACTGTTTTTGCATTACTATACTCGAAAAATCAACACAAAAAGATATGAAAAAGTATTTTATCTATGCACTTGTTGCACTTGTCGCTTTCTCTTCCTGCAGGGGAGATAACAGTTGGAAAAAGGATGTCGACCCTCAGGGTGGTGGCGGCGGAGATGACCCTACACCTACAGTTGCAAACATTAAAATCAAGGTTGTCGATGTCACTGCGACGTCTGCCGATTTTAATTTTATCCCATCAGATAAGACCAAAACATATTTCTGGGACATCTGCGACATCGAGTCTTGGGAAGAGTATGGCGAGAAGACAATCTGGAGTGATTGCTATGACGAAGAATATTTATGCACGGGCGATGATTTAGAAGGTGGATATACCAATTTGGATCCAAGTACGACATACGTGGTCTTTGCTGCATATTGCGATGCTAACGGCAATCCTCTCGCAAAATGCGACACAGCTCATTTTACGACTCTTATCCTCAATCCTGAAGACATATTCCGTACTACCATCACCAATGATATAAACTACTCATCGAATGATGTCGTGGCCTATTTGGATGACTATGGTGATTACTATGAGTTGGGAAACAGAAATTGGGGTATATATATTTATGGCAAAGACTATGTAGATGGCCTTCAGATTGAATTCTTTACAAACCTTTCTGTAACAGACCCTTCAGGAAGTTATCCAATCGATTCAACCCTTTCTTGCGAAACTGGAACAGCATTGTCCGGCTATGAAGAATATGGTTATGCTTTTGGCTGCTGGTATTACTCTATTGACGCTGATTCTAATATTACGGACCCTCGCGCTGCTCTTGTAACGGGAACTGTAAATATCACCAAGGCATCTTCAGGCTATGATATCGAGCTAAACGCACAAGACTTCCACCAGCACAATGTGACATTCTCTGCCAAGGGACTCGACTTAATTGTGGAAGAAGCCTCAGGCACAGCAGTCTTTACAAAAAGGCCTGCCCTCAGAACGAAAGCAGACCTCAATATCAAATCCCCTAAGAGGAAATAAAATTAAAGCAATTCTTTGCTGCGTGCAATGAATTCAGCCAAAGCTTTGCCGGTGAGCAGGCCACAACTCAAGAGAGCGAGGTCAGCGAGCTGGCAAAGTTTTTTATTGCCCTTTGCATAGTCCGCAAGGTTGTCTTTTGCTGCCTCGAGACCTCCTACGAACTCTGCCACGACAGGGTTCTCCATATTGAGAGTGACATTGTACATTGCAGGCATATTGCCGTAGAAGTTCATTCCGTTGAATGCCGACATATCCTTGTAGCGGCGGAAGGTTTCCTCCTGGGTGAGAATGAGCGCGTCGCCGTCCTTGCCGAGATTTGCAACATCGACAAAGTATTCGTTGCCCTCAGGAAGCACAGCCTTGATGGCCTCGTCAATATTTTTCTTAAGTTCCTCTGCGACCTCGGGTTTGATGGCTTCTTCCTTGCAGATGAGAGAGTCGATGTTTCCTGCATCCACACGTGCGAAGTGCACCTCCTCGTGCTTATTCTCAAGCAGGTTCACGAAGGCTGAATCGAGCTCGCAATCGAGGTTGAGCACATTGTAGCCCTTGTCGGTCGCAGCCTTGACAAACGGATATTGTGCAATAGGGTCATTGGTGTAGAGACAGATGATTTTGCCGTCCTTGTCGGTCTGAGCCTCCTTCACAAAGGCGATATAGTCGTCAATGCTGTAGAATTTGTCCTCGGTAGTCTTGAGAAGAGCGAACTTGAGTGCTCTGTCAAGAAACTTCTCGTCGGTGAGCATACCATATTCGATGAAGAGTTTGAGATTGTCCCACTTAGACTCAAGTGCCTCGCGTGAGTTCTTGAATATGTCCTCGAGACGATCCGCCACCTTCTTTGTGATGTAGGTGGAGATTTTCTTCACGTTGCTGTCGCTCTGGAGGTAACTTCTCGACACGTTGAGCGGAATGTCCGGAGAGTCAATCACGCCGTGGAGGAGTGTCAGGAATTCCGGCACTATGTTCTCCACATTGTCGGTCACAAACATCTGGTTGCAGAAAAGCTGGATGCGGTTCTTTGCGATGTCGAAACGATTTTTGATTTTCGGGAAGTAGAGGATGCCGGTGAGGTTGAAAGGATAATCCACATTGAGATGAATGTAGAAAAGAGGGTCCTCAGCCATAGGGTAGAGTGTATGGTAGAAACTCATATAGTCCTCTTCCTTGAGGTCTGAAGGTTTCTTGAGCCAGAGAGGTTCAGCCTTGTTGATAACATTATCCTTTTCGGTTTCCTCCTCCTTGCCGTCTTTCCACTCGGTTTCCTTGCCGAATACTACTGCTACAGGCATAAACTTGCAATACTTGCCAAGAAGGGCGCTTATACGGCCTTTATTGCCATATTCATCAGCGTCCTCGCCATCAAGGTAGAGGGTGATTACGGTGCCTCGGTCAGTCTTAGAAGACTCTTCCATTGTGAACTCGGGATTTCCCTCGCAAGACCAAAGGACAGCCTTCGCCCCTTCCTTGTAGGAGAGAGTTTCGATGGTCACTTTCTTTGCCACCATGAATGCAGAGTAGAAGCCGAGACCGAAATGGCCTATGATGCTCTGATCCTTGTATTTCTCAAGAAACTCGCCGGCAGAAGAGAAGGCAATCTGGTTGATGTATTTGTCAACCTCTTCCTCATCCATACCGATACCGTTGTCGATGATGCGGAGAACTTTTGAGTCCTCGTCAAGTTCAACCCTGACCTTCAATTCTCCGATTTCCTCGTTTATGCCGCCACCGGCTGCTATTGCCTTGAGTTTTGAGCAGGCATCAACTGCGTTTGCCACAAGTTCCCTGAGGAAAATCTCGTGGTCAGAATAGAGGAATGTCTTGATTACAGGAAATATGTTCTCGGTGGTTACTCCGATGGTTCCTGTCTTTGTTGTGTTTTTTGCTTTCATATCTGATATGTATTAAATTCCGTTTTTTGTGTGGCTGAGCAATAGTTCAATTTCAGCCTTAAATACTAAACCAATAAGCATACCATTATATGTAGACTGACAAATTGGCAGAATTGCACCTTCTTTTCCATCTTGCTCTTGCCTATATCGCAGATATTCAGTATTTTTGTAGGTAATAAAGTATGTATTGACACATGGCTCAAGTTCAGACTGCGATTCCAAAGGGCACGAGAGACTTTTCTCCGATTGAAATGGCCCGCCGCAACTATATTTTCGACACAATAAAGTCGGTTTTCAAGACCTTTGGTTATGCCGAAATCCAGACTCCTGCAATGGAGAACCTTAACACCCTTCTCGGCAAATACGGAGAAGAGGGCGACAAACTCCTTTTCAGGATATTGAATTCGGGAGATGCCTTTGCAAAGGTGGATTTCGACAAGCCGCTTCAGGCTCAGGTGACAGAGAAAGGCCTTCGCTACGACCTTACGGTGCCGTTTGCACGCTTTGTTGTGCAGCACAGGGAGGAAATCAGCCTTCCATTCAAACGTTTCCAGATTCAGCCCGTATATCGTGCAGACCGTCCTCAAAAGGGCCGTTATCGTGAATTTTACCAGTGTGACATAGATGTGGTCGGCTCAAAAAGCCTGCTCTATGAACTTGAAATGATACAGGTTGCCTCAAAGATATTCGAGAAACTTGACCTCAATGTAGCAATAAAGGTTAATAACCGCAAAGTGCTTTCGGGTATGGCGGAAATTGCCGGTCAGAGCGACAAAGTTGTAGATATCACTGTTGCCATCGACAAAATCGACAAAATCGGTCTTGAGGCTGTTCAGACGGAAATGCGCTCAAAAGGCCTCACTGAAGATGCCATAGCAACGATTTCTCCTATTCTCACCCTTTCGGGCAGCAATGCGGAGAAACTCTCTAAGATGAAGGCTCTTTTTGAAGGTGCATCTCACTCGGGGATACGCTCCGAAGAAGGACTTAAGGGAGTTGCAGAACTTGAAGAACTCTTTGCTCTCGTTGAGGCATCGGGTGTCAAAACCCTCGTGGAACTCGACCTCAGCCTTGCCCGCGGACTCAACTACTACACAGGTGCAATCTTCGAAATCAAGGCCCTTGACTATCAGATTGGCAGCATTTCGGGTGGCGGACGCTATGACAACCTCACAGGCATATTCGGTCTGAAGGATGTGTCCGGAGTGGGCATTTCATTCGGTGCCGACCGTATTTACGACTGTCTTCTCGGTCTCGACAAGTTTCCTGCAACCATTCAGCAGGGAAGCACACTTCTTTTTGCCAACATGGGCTCTGAAGAGGCAAAATATGTTGTCAAGATTGCCGCAGCCCTTCGTGAAAGGGGAGTTTCCTGCGAAATCTATCCCGAGAACTCCAAACTTAAAAAGCAATTTGACTATGCCGATGCAAAGGCAATCCCTTTCATATCCATCTCGGGTTCATCCGAAAAGGAAAACGGCACAATCAACATAAAAAACCTTGCCACAGGCTCTCAGGAGACCTTCAGCGCAACAGACATCGAATCAATCATATCCTTCCTCAAATGAAACTAAAATCACTTTTTGCCTCCATTCTGCTGTTTGTCCTCGTTACATTCAGCGCCCTTGCTCAGACAACCAAGGAAGAATTTTATCAGAATTCGTCGATATTTCCCGGCTATCATACTCCTTATTATGGAGGAAATGACAAACTGACACCTGCGCCAAAGGGCTATAAGCCTGTCTATGTCTATCATTTCGGCCGTCATGGTTCGCGTTTTGATATGAATCCGGAGCATCCCGGCAAGTGTATAGAAGTGCTTGAAAAGGCAAAGAATGACGATATGCTTACCTCAGCCGGCGAAGAACTCCTCGAGATTGTAAAAGACTTTGCGGCTTTTGCAGAGGGCAGGGAAGGGCAGCTTTCCGTTGTAGGCCAGAAAGAACACGAAGGCATCGCTGCACGTATGTACAAAAACTACAAAAGCCTTTTCGGGGGCAAGGATGTCAAAGTCGTGGCGCGTACCTCAGATGTGCCTCGCTGCATTGTAAGTATGGCCTCTTTCTGTGGAGAACTCCGTTCACTCAATCCAAAGATGGACATATCTCTCGACAGTTCTCCTACTTATCACAAATATCTCAAGAACGGAAGCGGTATAGCCATTCGTGACAAAGACTACAAGAAATACACTGATAAGTTCAAGGATAGCTGTAAAATGAATCCCGAGTATCTCGTAAAGATGGTTTTCAAGCCTGGTTACGAGAAGAAACTCAAGGAAGGCGGTCGCCGTTTTATGGATGAACTTATGGGTATTTACATCTATTTCGACTGCACCGGTTTCGGTAGCGAGAGGATTAAGAAATACTTCACCGATGACGACAGGTATATGTCGTGGCTTTCAAGTACCTATTATTTCTACGTTAAATATGGTCCTTCTCCGCTCTTCGACAAGTATATTGTGGGTGCCGCGCACGTGCCTGTGGAGTATTTCCGTAACTGCGTGAACGAGGCTCTCTCAGGCAGGGGACCGGCAGCCAATCTGCATTTCTCTCACGACTCATTCATCCTGCCTTTCGCCTCCCTGCTCAATATCAACGGTATTGACCAGAAGGAAACCGACCCCGAGAAAGTCTCACTCGTTTTCTCGGACTACAAGGCAGTGCCTATGGCTGTAAACATTCAGTTCATTTTCTTCAAGAACCCTAAGGGAGATGTCCTCTTTAAGATTCTCTATAATGAGAAAGAAGCGGAATTGCCGGGTGTGGAAAAGGTTTGCGGCCCATATTACAGTTGGGATGCAGTCCAGCCATATATTGAAGAGCGCCTTGCAAAATATCCCGCTCCTGTAGCGAAATAAGCATTCTACAATAATTATCTTCAGTCGCCACTTGCAGTAACCACCAAAAGGGACCGGAGAATTATTCGGAGAAAATGGCAGAGCCGATGCGGACCATTGTGGCACCGCATTCAAGGGCAATAGGATAGTCGCCGCTCATTCCCATTGAAAGTGTGTCGAAATGCTCGGCGTTCTCTGCGGGCAAGGCGGCTGTTATTCTGTCGAAAAGCGCCTTCAGGGAGTTGAATTCCTCTGCAATTATGGTCTTGTCGCTCGTAAGCGAAGCCATGCCCATAAGTCCGCGAATTCGGATATTCTCATACTTGCCCTTGGTAATCAGTTCAAATGCCTCTTCGAGAGAAAATCCCTGCTTGGATTCCTCGTGGGCAATGTGGCACTCTATGAGAATATCAATCTTTTTATTCGGACAATACTTCGGAGCGGCTGCGTTAATCTCTTCGAGAAGGTGAAGACTGTCAACGCTTTGAATCAAGGATGCAATAGGCAGTACCATCTTGATTTTATTGGTCTGCAAGTGTCCAATGAAATGCCATTGAATGTCTTTGGGCAGGGCGGCAGCCTTGAGGACGAGTTCTTGCGGACGGGATTCGGCATAGATTCGGTGTCCCGACTTATAGGCCTCTGAAACAGCCTCGATGGGATGGTATTTCGACACAGCCACGAGAGTTACATTCTTGGGCAATTCAGCCTTGATTCTTGTGATATTCCTGCAAATAGAATTCATGTAGATACCAACTCGGTAGAGATTACTTGTTCAATACGATATCGGCGGCTTTGTCTGAAGAAGGGACATTGTCGCCGATTTCAAGCAGGCGGCGAATCTGGGCATAGTCAGCCTTCATCATATCGCGGTACATATCGTTCTCGATGAGGTTGCGGACTTCTCTCACGAGGTTCTCGGGATTGCAGTCATATTGCAGGAACTCGTTGAATGCGTATTTGTTTACGCAAAGATTCCCGAGCGAAATGTATTTGCACTTGACAATGGAGATGCCGATGATGTAGGCGAGAAAACTGCCTACACGATAGCCCACGACCTGAGGTGTGTCAAGCATCGCCGTTTCGAGAGATGCAGTGCCCGAATTCACCACAGCAGCATCCGCAAAGCGAACTATGTTGCGAGTTTCTCCGAATATGAGTTTGATATACTCTTTCTGCTCAGGAGTTATATATGCCTCGTAGTCTGCCTCTGTTCTCGATGGGGCTCCGGCTATGATGAACTTATAGTCCTTGTAGCGCTCGAGAGTGTGCAGCTTGGAAGCGAAACCCACGAGTTGTGGCATCATGGTATTGATTTCGCCTTTCCTGCTGCCTGCAAGCATTGCGATGATGGGCGAGTCCTCGAGATTATATTTCGCAAGGAAAGATTTTCTTGTCATATTCCTGTCGAGACTGTCAAATATGCTTTCCATCAAAGGGTTGCCTACATAATCCACATTTTTAAGCCCCTTGCTCTTGAAATAGTCAATCTCAAACGGGAAGATGATGATGAGCCTGTCGATGTACTTTTTGAGTTTCCTTACCCTGAATTCACGGCTTGCCCAAACCTTAGGGGCAATGTAATAGACATTTCTGTAACCCTTTTTGTGCGCCCATTCGGCAATTCTGAGGTTGAAACCCGGATAGTCTATATAAACTATGGTATCAGGCTTGAAGGCTTCTATGTCAGCCTTGCACATTTTAATATTGCGAAGAAGTTTGCCTATGCTGCCGAGAATCTCAATGAACCCCATCACAGCGCCTTCCTTGTAGTCTTTCACGAGACCGCAACCCGGTTTGGCGTGTTCTTGATAGACCTTATTCATTTCATCTCCGCCCCAGAAACGAATCTCCGCTTCGGGACATTTTGCGTAGATGGAACGCATGAGATTGCTTCCGTGGAGGTCTCCTGAGGCTTCTCCGGCTATGATGTAGATTCTCATTAGAATATGCCTTTCAGTCTTTCGAGTTCGTCAAGGTCTGTTTTGTCGATGGAAAGAGGGGAGACTGCAACATAACCTTCGGACATAATTATATTGTCGGCGTTTGAATCGTTTTTCTTGTCATCGATGTAGATGCCGCTGATGCATACGGGGCTTTCGCCTTCTTCAATGTTCGGATGCGCCGGGCCTGTGTAAGGCACGAATTCTTTCACCCAGCGCCCGCGTCCCTGATAGCCGACCTTGATTCCCTTGAACTCGCTTGCAGGCTTGTTCGGGAAATTCACATTATAATACAGACAACGGGCACGTGAAGAAGCGCTTGCATCCGGGTCCATGATGAGGTTGTCGTGAATTTTCTGGAAAATCTCAGGGAAGTATTGCTCAACCATAGAGAAATCCACATCTCCGATGAATGTGTCGTCATCAATTGATACACCGATGGAAGGAAGACCATTGACTGCGGCTTCCATACAGGCTCCGAGAGTGCCGGAATAAAGACTTGCCGCACCTGCGTTCGAGCCGTGGTTGATGCCACTGACGATGATGTCGGGCTTCATCACGAGGTAGTTGAGGGCATATTTTATGCAGGCTGTAGGCGTGGAATTGAGGTAGGCCCAACTCACTCCGTCCTCATCCTTGCCGATAAACTTGTAGCCTATGGGCTTTGTGGTAAGGTTAATGGCCATCGCCATTCCGCTCTGCGTATATTTGGGAGCAATCACCGTTACCTCCCCGAATTTACTCATGATTTTAGCAAGTGTGTGAATGCCGTTTGCCTGGTATCCATCGTCATTTGTAAGAAGAATTTTCATGAAATTTATCGGCTATTAAAAACTAATATTATTGTTATGCAAAATTACGAAAAAATTCTTATCTTTGTGCCGCTTTTTAGTTAAAGCGTGTAATAGAAAACATTAACTTCATTTAAATACTTTAAAAACAATGATTAAACTTGGTATCAACGGATTTGGTCGTATCGGCCGTATGGTATTCCGTGCAGCAGTTAAAAATTTCTCTAATGACATTCAGGTTGTAGGTATCAATGACCTTCTTGATCCTGATTATCTTGCTTACATGCTCAAGTACGATTCAGTACACGGCAGATTCGAGGGTGAAATCGCTATCGATGGCAACTATATGGTTGTTAACGGCAACAAGATTCGCCTCACTGCAGAAAAAGATCCTGCAAACCTCAAATGGGACGAAGTTGGCGCTGACGTAGTTGTTGAGTCAACAGGTTTCTTCCTTACTGACGAGCTTGCACGCACTCACATCGCTGCAGGTGCAAAGAAAGTTATTATGTCTGCTCCTTCAAAGGACGCTACTCCAATGTTCGTTTACGGTGTTAACCACAAGACTTATGCAGGTCAGGACATCATCTCTAACGCATCTTGCACAACTAACTGTCTTGCTCCTATCACCAAGGTTCTTCACGATAACTTCGGCGTTGTTCGTGGTCTTATGACAACTGTTCACGCTGCTACTGCAACTCAGAAGACTGTTGACGGTCCTTCAAAGAAAGACTGGAGAGGTGGTCGTGGTATCCTCGAGAACATCATCCCTTCTTCAACAGGTGCTGC